>JAEZYO010000912.1 GCA_023419055.1 Pseudomonadota bacterium
CGGAGCTGCGCTGCCAGAGCACGATGGCCTCTGCGTTCCCGCAGGCGCCGAGCCCCAGAACGACGTAGTCATCCTCGTCGGCGCTGACGCTCTCGGGGAGCCACTCGCCGTCGAGCACGGGCTCCAAACCCGCGCTTCCCCCGCTTGCGCCTGCGGCTCCGGCTGTGCCTCCGGATCCGGGCCCACCCGCTGATCCATTGCCGCCCGCGGACGAGCCGCCGGAAGCGGAGGCCGCTCCCGATCCGCCGCTACCCGAGCCGTTCGCTCCGCCAGTGTCGGTGTGGCTGGGCTTCGAATCGTCGCTCCCGCAGGCCAAGACTCCGAGGCTGACCGCGATGGTGAGGGCGCAGGCGTGCGAGACTCGCGTCCCGCGCGGAAAAGCGAGATGAGTCCAGAGTTCGGGCGAGGCTTGGGGGGGCATGGCTGGGTGCTCGGTCGAGTGATACTTTCACGCTCCGCCCTCCCTCCGCATCGTTGATTTGAAGGATGTGTTCCCGACCCGGCGCCCGGGCGCGCCAGGGGCACAGCCACCAGTCGAGAGCGTCCGAAGGTTGCGGTGCGCCTGCGCTGGCACCTGGACGCTACGAAGGATCCGACGTTCGAGCGCTTCCACGGGGATGACGGCGCGCCGCTCGAGGGGACGCTCCCCCCAGGGTGGGAGCGGATCACCGTACAGATCAGCAGCGACGGAGGCCTCCGGCTCTTCGAGCTCGAGCCCGCGGACGTCGACGCGGCGCTCGCTTTCTTTCGTTCGAACCCGACCTGCGTGACGCTGAACGTGCGAAACACGGAGTCAGGGCTGCCCGCGCCCCACGTGGGAGAAGCGCATGCGGTGAGGGCCCCTGGTTGTATGTTCACCGGGTGAACGAGAAGCGAGCCATGGCCTATCTCCGCTCCCTTCCCGTCGAGCATGACGAGGACGAGGACGACTGATGGGCGCGGCATCAAGGTGAGCTCGGCTCGCGGTGCACGTTTTGGAGCAGCCAGCGCGCGGCTTCGTCCGGAGATTTCTTGTTCAAGTCTTGATCGACCAGCAGGTTCGCGCGCCGCATCAAGTTCACGTTCACCGAGTCGACGAGCGGCCGGAGCGCTCGTTCTACGCGAGCGTCGCCGGCATAGATCGGGCTGACGAGGATGACGGCGTCGTACGGAGGCAGGGCGCGGCGAGGATCGTCGAGGACGACCAGGTCCAGCGCGGCGATGCGAGCGTCGCTCGTGAAGGCGGTGATCACGTCGGCTTCGCCCTTGGCCACGGCGTCGTACATGAAGGTCGGGTCGAACGGGGTCGCGCGGCGAAACCGCAGGTCGTACGCGCTCTGAAGGGCGGTCCACTCGGGGCGATCGAGGAACTCGAGGTCGGTCCCGAGGGTCAACGCCGGCGCCTGGCGCGCCAGGTCGTCGAGGCTGCGGATTTCGAGCTGCTTGGCGCGGTCGGCTCGCATGGCGAGCGCGTACGCGTTCTCGAAGCCGAGCGGGCCGAGGCAACGCACGTGATAGCGCGCGGCGAGCTGTCCGCAGGTCTCGGCGAGCACGTGCCAGGAAGGCGCGGTGCCCTTCTTCGAAAGCACGTTGGACCAGAGCGTGCCGGAGTAGTCGACGTAGACGTCGATCTGGTTCGAGCGCAGGGCGTCGAACGCTACCGTGGAACCCAGGCTCTCGCGCCGGTCCACGCGCAACCCGGCGCCCTCGAGCAGGCGCGACAGCGCCGCGGCGAGGACGTATTGCTCGGTGAAGGCTTTGGAGCCGACGCGGACGGTGTGGGTCTCTAGAGGACGCGGGGCGACCGATGCGGTCGCCGAAGGCGGCGGAGCGCTCCGAGCGCGTGACGGCCGGGCCGGCACGAGCGTGGCGCCCACGGACAGGACAGCGAGCGCCGCGATCGCGAGCGGCCACCATCGGAATCGGCGCCTGCGGGAGAGGGCGCGCTCGACGAGGCCGAGGAGCGCGTCCAGCGTGACCGCGAGCAGCGCGGCGCTGGCCGAGCCGATGAGGACGGCGTCGAAATGGCGCGTCTGCAGGCCGCCGAAGATCAAGTTGCCCAGGCTCGATTGCCCGACCGGGGTCGACAGCGTCGCGGTTCCGACGATCCAGACCGTCGAGGTGCGGAGCCCTGCCACGATGAAGGGCGCCGCGAGCGGGAGCTCGACGCGGAAGAGGCGCTCGCGCGGGGTCATGCCGAGCGCGGTCGCGGACTCGATGACGTCCCGGTCGAGGGACTGGAGCCCGGCGGCGGTGTTTCGCAGGATGGGGAGCGCGCTGTAGGCGACCAGCGCGAGGAGCGCGGGGTAGAAGCCGAAGCTGGCCGTCAGCGCGACCATCACCGCCAAGAGCGCCAGGCCCGGGATGGTCTGGACCACGCTCGCCACGGCAAGAATGGGCGCGCCGACGCGGGGAACCTTGGCGCAGAGCACGCCGAGCGGCAGGCTGATCGACGCGCCGATGCCGAGCGCGAGCAGCGTGAGCTTCACGTGCGCCGAGAGCAGCTCGGGGAGCTGGAGCAGCTGCTGGTCGAAGCTCATCGAGCACCGCCGAGCTCGGCGAAACGGTGGGCGTCTCGGCGGGGAGCCTCGACGAGCCGAGCGACGAAGTCGGTGGCGGGTTTCGACACGAGCTCACGCGGCGTGGCGCGCTGCACGATCTTGCCCCCGTCGAGCACCACGATCTCGTCGGCGACCTGGAGCGCCTCCATGACGTCGTGTGTGACGATGAGCGTGGTCGTGCCCGTCAGGCGCTGAAGAGCGCTGAGCTCGGAGCGCAGATCGGCTCGGGTTACCGGATCCAGCGCGCCGAAGGGTTCGTCCATCAGGAGCACGCGCGGATAAGCGGCGAGGGCTCGAGCGATGCCGACCCGTTGCAGCTGCCCTCCCGAGAGCTCGCTCGGATCGCGGTCTCGATATTGATCCGGGGGGAGGTGGACGAGCGTGAGGAGCTCGTCGACCCGCTCGCGAATCCGAAGGTCCTTCCATCCCGAGAGCTTCGGGACGAGGCCCACGTTCTCGCTCACGGAGAGGTGCGGCAAGAGCCCCACTCGTTGCAAGACGTAGCCGATACTGCGGCGGAGCTCGAACACGTCGCGCGTCCTGACGTCGACCCCGGAGAGAAGGATCCGGCCCTCATCGGGCTCGAGCAAGCGATTGACGAGGCGGAGGGCGGTGCTCTTTCCGGCACCGGAGCGGCCGAGCAGCGCGCACACCGTTCCCTCGGCGACCTCCAGGCAAAAGTCGGAGAGGACCGCCTGCGGAGCGCCGCGGTAGCGCTTGTAGACCGCTTCGAAGCGGATCACGGGAGCCCTCCCACGCCTCGCCAGTCGGAGAGGCCGTCGAGCAGCATCTCGACCGCCAGGGTCCCGATCACTAGTGCCGTGACTCGTCCCACGATTTCGAGGTACCTCGACACGAGCTTCGAGTCACGCGAAAGCAAGTGATCGTGGAGGAGCTTCGCGATCAGGAGCCACCCCACCGTCAGGGCGAGCGCTCCGGCGATGCACAGCACGCCGAGCGCGCCGTGGCGGCTCCCCACGACCACGCTGCCGCCCACCGTGCCGGGGCCGATCATGAACGGCATCGCCACCGCGCCGGCAAGATGCTCCGGATTCACACCGCGCAGGCCCTCGAGCGCCTGGCCCCCGAGGACCACGAAGCGGACGGCGATGACGAGAAAGAGGATGCCGCCGAAGATCTGAAAAGCGGCGAACCTGACGTGCAAAATGGATTCGAAGAACGCGTTCCCGGAGAGGGCGAAGGCGCTGAAAATAGCCCCGCTGATGAGCGCGGCGCGAAACACGACACGGCGAAATGTGGCCGCATCGAGGGTTCTGATGAGCTCGATCAAGTAGGCGCCGAGCGCGAACGGATTGAGCAAGACGAGGAGCAGCGTGCCGGACTCGAGTAACCCGCGCATGATCGATCTCGCAGCCGAGGGCGTCTCTCGTGCCTCCGAATCACTGGCGCCCCAATCCCTCGAAAGGAGTAATTGGGAGAGCGGGTGTGTCGAAGCGGCACAGCGAGTGTCGAAGCGGCACACTCGTGCTCACTACCTCGAAGGGAGTAAATTGCGTCCGCGCGTACGAAAGCCGCTCGTCTCGTCGGAGAGAAGATCTACGCTAGGGAGCTCATGCAGCGGCGCAGCCAGGTTCAACGGCTTCGCGCAAGGTCCGCTCCCCCGGGTCCTCGACGAAGCAAGAGCAGCCGAGAGAAGGCTCCGAGCCCTACCAGCAGCAGTGGTGCTCTGGTCGAGCTCCACGCTGCGCTCGACGCCGAGGGAGTCTATCGCGCTGCCCGCGTTTTGTTGCGGGAAGCGCTCGGGCCGTGCTCCGTCGTGCTCTCGCTGCGCTCCTTGCCCAGTGAGGAGGCCCAGATCTACGGCTCGGCCCAGCTCGACATCAAGCTCGAGGACTTCGGCGCCTGGCTCGCGCACGTGGACGACCTGCGTCGCCGTAGGAAAGTGAAGGTCCTGCGGCTCTCCGATCTCACGAACGTCGAGCACGCTCGTTCGGGAGAGCCTCGTTCTCGGACCCGACTTCGCCCGAGCGCTGCCTTGCTCGGCTTCGACGGCTGCGGCTACTCGCAAGCCTACCTGCTCGTCATGCGCTCGCGCGGTGTCGCCCTCCGGGAGAGTGACTTGCTCGAGCTGCGGCGCCAGCACGCCCATTTCGCCACCGCCCTGCGCAGCGTGCGAGCCCTTCAACGCGAGCACGTGACGCGCCTCGCGCTGCAGAAGGTCCTCGGGCGCTTTCCGGTCGGCGTCCTCTTGCTCGATTGGGACGGCTCACTCCTTTACAAGAACTCCGCGGCGACCGAGGCCTGCGCGCGCTGGAACTTCGGGGACGACGCGCGGAGCCTCCACGCCGCGAGAGTCTTCCGGCTTCCGAAGGAGATCCAGAAGATCTGCCGCACCCTCGCGGTTCGCAGCGCCGACGAGTCGATCGAGCTCGAGAGCGCGAGCGTCAGCTCTTCCGTCTCGAAGGGGGCGCGCGCGGTGGTGCAGATCGTACGTTTCGAAACTCACCCGCTGAGCCGCCCGCGGTACTTCGTTCACTTCGAGTCGCCTCCGCTGGCCGCTCCGACGTCGGACCGCAAACTCAGCCTCTTGTTGAGGCTCACGCCTCGAGAGCGTGAGATCGTCGAGCTCCTGGCGAAGGGGCACGGCAACGCCGAGATGGCGCAAAAGCTCGGCAAGAGCCTGCATACCGTCAAAAAGCAGCTCCAGGGTGTCTTTCGCAAATTGGCAGTTTCCAGTCGGGCGAAGCTCATCGCTTCGCTCGCGCGTTGAAAGGGAGAACGAACGTGTGTGGCATTGCAGCAGTGGTGGGTTCGAGCTCGGATGAAGGCGCGCGACAGGTCACTTCCATGTTGGAGCGCATCGCTCACCGCGGACCCGACGGCGCCGGCGCCGTGCGCCTGGGGGGCGTGAGCCTCGGACACCGGCGCCTCGCCATCGTCGACGTGGAGAAGGGCTTTCAGCCGCTCCGCGCCTCCGACGGTCGAGCGGCCGCGGTCGTCAACGGCGAGATCTACAACCACCGAGACCTTCGGAAAGAGCTCGAGCGACGAGGCAGCTTCGCCTCCGAGTCCGACTCCGAGGTCGTGCTGCACGGGGCCGGGACGTCCGGAGAGGGCTTCGTGAAGGAGCTCGACGGAATGTTCGCGTTCGTGTTCAGCGACGGCAAGCGGGTGCTGGCGGCGCGCGATCCGCTCGGCATCAAGCCGCTCTATCTCGGACGCCGAGCAGACGGCAGCGTCTGCTTCGCCTCGGAGTTCAAGGCGCTCGTCGATGGGTGCCAGGCGATCGAGAGCCTCCCGCCGGGGCACTTCTTCACCGCGGAGGCCGGGCCGGTCCGCTACTTTTCTCCGCGCTGGTCGATCCACGAGACCAGCGGTGAGCCCAAGCGAGCGGCCATTTTGGGGGCGCTCAGCCGAGCCGTCGAAAAGCGGCTGATGAGCGACGTCCCGGTCGGCGTCTTCCTCTCGGGGGGGCTCGACTCGAGCCTGGTGGCGGCCATCGCGCGCAAGCACCTCCCGGGCCTGCACTCCTTCGCGGTCGGCGTGGAGGGCGCGCCGGATCTCGCCGCCGCGCGATCCGTGGCGAGCGAGCTCGGCACGCGCCATCACGAAGTGGTGGTGGGGAGCAAGGACATCGAGACCACGCTGGCCAGCGTCATCTACCACCTCGAGTCGTACGACGCCGCGCTCGTTCGGAGCTCGGTGCCCTGCTACTTCCTGTCACGCACCGCGTCCGAGTTCGTGAAGGTGGTGCTGACGGGTGAAGGCGCCGACGAAGCCTTCGCGGGCTATTCCTATTTCAAAGACATCACCTCTCCGCAGGAGCTCCAGGCGGAGTGCGTGCGCCTGCTCGAGGGGCTGCACTCCATGAACTTGCAGCGGCTCGATCGCATGACGATGGCGCACGGGCTCGAAGGGCGCGTTCCCTTCCTGGACGTGGAGTTCCTCGGTCTCGCCATGTCGCTCGATCCCAGCCTCAAGCTCCATTCCGCAGAGCGGCCGGAAAAGTGGCTGCTGCGACGGGCGTGTGAAGGCCTCTTGCCGCGAGAGATCCTCTGGCGGCAGAAGGCAGAGTTCTCCGCGGGCGCCGGGATCGAAAAGCTCCTCGTCGAGTACGCCGAGGGCGCGGTGAGCGATCGCGACTTTGGCAGGAGGCGCGAGCTCTTTCCGATCGATACGCCCCGCACCAAGGAGGAGCAGCTCTACCGACAGATCTTCGAGGCGGTGTTCCCGGGCGACAAGGTGCGCCACCTGGTGGCGCGCTGGCGACCCGCCGGTGAGCAAGAGGATCGGTCCGAGGAGGAGCAGGCGCTCACCGAGACCGGAGATCTCACCTACCGGCAGAGCGTCGCGCGTGGCTTCTACGGTCGCTTCAACGGCGGCCTGCACGGGAAGTACGACAACGTTCGGGTCTGCTGGGAGGACCAGACGACGCTCTCCACGCTGCGGCCCCATTTGAAGGGGCTGCTCGAGAAGCGCGCGGAGCCGCTTCGGGTGCTCGATCTCGGGTGTGGAGCGGGGCAGGGGTTCGACCTCCTGACGAGCGTCCGCGGCGAGCGCGACGGCGCCTCGGACGGAAAGCGACCGGCGCTGCTCGACAGTGAGCTCGCGCTCTACTTCGGCGTCGACCTCAGCTCCGCGATGGTCGAGCAAGGCAGCCGCAATTTCGAGGGCCACCCGCGCGTCCGCTTCGCCCAGGCCGATCTTCGAGAAGGCCTGAAGGCCGTGCGGAGTGAGGCGCCTTTCGACGTCTATCTGTCGACCTACGGCTCACTGTCGCACCTCGGCAGCGCCGATTTCGAGGGCTTGCTCGGCGACATCGCGGAGCACGGTCGGGACGGCTCGATCGTCGTGCTCGACCTGATTGGGCGTCACAGCCTGGAGTGGCCCGGTCACTGGGCGGGGGAAGAGGAGTCCGATCGGTACCGCGAGTACTCGATGAGCTATCTGTACGAACCGGGCGAGCGCGAGCACGTCGAGGCCGAGCGATTCCGAATCAGGTTCTGGACACGATTCGAGCTCGAGGAGGTCTGCGCGCGCCTGTCGACTCCTCGTTGTCGCCTCGAGCTCGAGCAGACGACGGATCGCTCCCTGTTCGTCGGCCGCCACGTGGACACCGCCGAGTACGGCACGCCGTTGCCGCCGCTTCGGGCTGCGGTCAATCGGCTGCATGAGCCGCACGTTCGAACCGATCTTTCGGAGCTCGAGGTGCCGAGCCTCGGCTTCCCGCGCTTTCCCGAGCAGGAGCGAGTGTTTTCGGAGCTCGCCTTCTGCTGGAACACCCTGATCGGCTTCGCGCAGAAGCGGCTCGAGGGCAAGCGCGTGGAGCTCTTGAGCTCCGAGCACTGGAACAGCTACCCGCCGGTGCTTCAAATGGCGCTGCTCCACTTCGACCGCGCCGTCGACGCGATGGGCTGGATGACCGTGGGTGAGCCTCGCGAGAACCTGCTCGAGCCGCACCTCGGCTACCTGCTGCGCAGCCTGGAGCGCGGATTGCAGCCCGGCCGAGGCTACGGTCACGGCCTGCTCGGGATTGTCCGGATCAGAAAATGAGGTGCCTCCGAAACGGAGTCAGCCTTCGCCGCGCGCCTCTCGGTTCGAAGCGCGAGCGACCAGCGGAGTGTGCGGAGTCACCCTCGAACGGGCGGACTCCGCTTCGGGCGCCACGAGCAGCACCGAGCGATCCAGGCGGCAGAACAGGCGTTCGGCGAAGTACGAGCCCAAGGTTCCGCCCGCGTCGTCCCGGCCGAGCGTGACGGCGTCCGCCTGGAGCTCGAGCACGAGCTTCTCGATTTCCTCGAGGGCGTTGCCCTCGAGGAGGTGGGGCACCGAGCGAGGCCCGATCCGCGACGTCAAATGCAGGAGCGAGCGCCTGAGGTCCTCGCGGTCTTTCTCGAGGTAACGACGATACTGCGCGGGACGTAGGATGCTGTCGTACAGTCGATCGCGGGCGCGATCCGCCACGCACACGACGTGGAGCTCCGCGGATTCCAAGAGGGACAGCCACGCCGCGGCGAGCACGACTTGCTCGTCGAGCGGCTCGCGCTCGGGCGCCGCACCCGAAAGGTGGACGACGGCGACGACGCGACCGCTCCGGGCGGTGGGCGGAGCACACAACCAGACTGGCACCTTGCTCACTCGCAAGAGATAGAGCGCCGCCGCGCCGGAAACCGACATTTGCCGCACATCTGCGGCCGTCGTCGCCTTGACGATCAGGGCGCTGTTCTGGTTTGCAGCGCAATCGAGCAGTGCTTTGCCGGGCGCACCTCTGCCGACGATGGCCTCGACGGGGACCGGGTGTTCGAGCGCCGCGAGCTCGCGGTGCAGCTGTTCTGCGCGCTCGGCCGCGGCAAACTCCGTCAAATGATCGACCCGCAAGCTCGGAAAGTGAAAGGGCAAGGACCCGGAGGCGGGCTCGATCGAATCGAAGGCGACCACGCGACCACCGAACGCCTCCGCGACGAGCAGCGACTTCTCGATGGCTTCCAGCGTATCCGGCCTTCCGTCGACATGAACGAGCACGTTGCTCCAAAGCTTCATTGAACTCTCCATTTCTCTCTCGATGGTTTTGCCCCCCGTGGGCACGCTCTCCGAGCGACGCGCTCGCGAGCTTTTCGGGCGCTCGCGGCGATCCGAAAAGGCCGCGGAAGCAGCGAATGGGGCCTGTCGCGGACGGCGCACTGCCTCAGGCAAGCTCTATCCCGGCGCCGGAAAAGAGCGCCCTCCTCGCATGGCGGCGCGTTTGGTCGGTGCCTACGTCATGGCCCGTTGCGGATCAGTCGCGAGTGTTCAGAAAGAACGATTCGCGAGCCGCAACGAGTCAACCAACCATAGTGCGGATGAGCCTAGCCTCCGTGCGCGCAAAGTCAACCGAGCATTTGCATGAGACGATGACAGCGCTCCCCGCGTTTCGCGCGCGGGAATAGGCGCCGAGATCGACGGTTCTCGATATGCCGGGTTCTCTCACTGCGAAAGGCGGGAAGGTGCGGTCAGCCAACGAGGCCCGCTTGCCGTCCTTCCCGAGCGTCCGCGCATGGACGACCACGTGGCCTCCGGAGAAACAACATGATGACCCAGTCCGCCGTTCCGCGGTCGACCAGGCGCACCGTTCTCTGCGCGACCGACCTGAGCTTCCGCTGCGATCGCGCGCTCGAGCGCGCTCTCCTGATCGCTCGCCAGTGGGACGCCAAGCTCGTGCTCCTGACCGTCGTCGACTCGCCGAACGAGAGCGCGGGACGTGGTTATCCCTGGTGCCTCACGTCTTTAGAGGCCCGGCGCGAAGCGGAGCAAAGGCTACGCCGCGAAGTCGTGGCAAGCGACGTAGATGTGTCGTTTCGAGTCGGCGAGGGCTCCGTCGCCCCGGCGATCGTGCACGCCGCCGACGAGGAGCGGTGCGATCTCGTCGTTCTCGGCGTCTCGAAGAGCGGAGCGTTCCGGCGGCTCTTCCTGGGCTCTACCGTCGACTCGCTCGTGCGGCGCTCCCCGATTCCGGTCCTCGTCGTTCAGAACCGCGCGCGCGGTCCCTATGGCAGCATCGTCGTCCCGAGTGATTTTCAGGCGCCGTCCCGCCGCGCGCTCGAGACCGCGGCTGACTTCTTCCCTTCCGTGCAACTCTCGCTGTTTCATGCCTTCCACATCCCGTACTCGGGGATCGCAGACGTGCCTCTGCAGAAGGCCGAGGTCAGGAGACGCGACGAGATCTTGGCCGCGCATCGGACGTTCATCGGAGAGAGCTCACTCGGCTCGGACGTCGCCAGGAAGATCCGCCCCGTCATCAAGTACGGGCCGCCCGCGCCGCTCTTGAGTCGGTACGTGGCCGAGGAGGGCGTGGACCTCGTCGCGCTGGCGACCCATGCTCGTCCCCCCTTGCTCGATTTCGCGCTCTCCGGCGTCGCACAGAGTATCCTGGAGGAGGTGAGGACCGACGTGGTGGTGGTGAGCGAGGGCGCCCGGACCTGACGGCTCGAACCGCGCTCGTGCGGCCCACTCGAATGCGGCAAGCATTGATTTCGTCGAGCCGCCGCGCGACCCCCCGGGGCCTCGCGGGTGCTGCCGGCAGGAGGCAGCCCGCCCGCGGCGCTTTCGTTGCGAGCCGCCCGGTCACCGGCAGCGGGTATCCTTTTGCCGGCGCGAGGCAATTCGTCGCGCGCTGATCGCGAGGAACGTACCTGACGCGAAAAGCCGAGTTTTTCGCGAGTAAATGGACCCCTTTTCGCAACGGAGGGCCGTGTGGCAGCTTGCCACGCCGCTCGGGGACCAATACCTGGGAGTGGTCGCACCGGAACGCGTGCCCCGCGGCCCGAAGTGGCGTATGCCACGGCGACCAGTCGTGGAAATTCGCACGGAAGAGCGATCTACGTCCCTGGTGTCAGCAGGCCCGGTCGGGCCGCTCAGCCATCTCGTTCATGGGTACGAAGACGAGGAGGCGCTGGCGACCACGGTGGCGAATTTTTTCGCGGCCGACGTGCGCCCTGACGAACGCTTTGCGCTCGTGGCCGCGCCCGAACGCAGGCGGCTTTTGGAGCAGAAGCTCGCGTCGGCCGGCTTCGACGTCGCGGGAGCCTATGCCTCCGGGCGCCTCGTCTTCGTCGACGCGCACGCCGCGCTCGCGAAGTCGATGCGAGGCGGCGAGCCCGACCCCGAGCTCTTCGACGCCGAGGTTGGCACCCTGATGGCGCGCCATGCGTCCGCCGCGGGCGGGAGTGGTCTGCGCGCGTACGGCGAGATGGCCGAGATCCTCTGGCGGCAGGGGCGGGGTGAGGCGGCCGTTCGCCTGGAAGAGCTCTGGAACGATTTGCAGCGCCGTCACGCGTTCCGGCTCCTCCGAGCGCATTGGCTGAGCGGCCCCGCTCGAGGAGGGACCGCGAAAGTGGCCGACAGGAGCGAGCGCTTGCTCAAGATCACGGCGGCGCTCGCCGAGGCCATCGACGCGGAGCGCGTGTACGAGGCGCTCGTCGATCAGGTAGCCCAGGCGGTGGGCGCGTCGAGCGCCGGTTTGTGGACGCTCGAGCCGGAGGGGCGGACGGCCACGCTCGTGCGCTCCTGTGGGTACACCGAAGCGACGCGCCAGCATTTCGAGCACCTTTCTCTGGATCTCGCTCCGGGCATTCCGGTGCAGGACTGCCTGCGCTCGGGCGAGCCCATCTTCATCTCGTCGGTCGACGAGCTCTTCGCGCGCTACCCGCACTTGCGGGGCGCCGTGTCGCCGAATCGCTCTTATCGGATCGCCTGTATGCCCCTGCTCTTTCAGGGCCGCGTGCTCGGTGCTCTCGGGCTCACCATCGAAGAGCCCGGCCCCATCACCGGCGCGGAGCGCGACTTCCTCCTGCTCATCGCGCGCTACGCCGGGCAGGCGCTGGAACGCCTGCGCGCGTTCGACGCCGAGCGGCAGAGCCGGGCCCGGGCCGACGCCGCTGCGGAGCGGCTGGGCGTGTTCAGCAGGGCTTCTCGCGCCTTCGCCGAAGCGGACCTCGACCTGGACGCGCGCCTGCGCCGAGTCGCCGCCGAGATCGGTTCAGCGCTCTCGAGCTGCGTCGGCGTCGCGCTCGTGGACGGCGCCGAGCTCCGCACCGCGGCGTTCCATCACCCGGTGCCGGAGGCGGCGGCAGAGCTCTGGTCCCTGTCGGCGCTACCCCTGGGAATGGGTGAGGGCGTGACCGGGACCGTGGCGGTGACCGGCAAGAGCAGCTTGATCCCGAGCCTGGATCCGGCGGAGCTCATGCGGCGCGCGGCGCCTGCCTACCAGAGCTTCCTCTCGCGGCACCCGTCGTACGCCGTGATGTGTGCGCCGCTTCGCGCGCGAGGGCGCATCATCGGGACCGTCACGGCGACCAGGACTCGGCCCGGCGAGACTTACACGAGCGCCGATCTCGAGCTCCTGGAAGAGCTGGGGGATCGCGCCGCCGTCGCCATCGAGAACAGCCAGCTGCATCGCGAGAATCTGGTGGCGAGGACCCGCGCCGAACACCTGTATGCGTTCGCGCAAAGCGTCGTGACCGCGGCCGGCATCGAGCAGGTCTTCGAGGCTGCGCTCGGCACGATCGAAGCCGCGCTCGGGGCCGAGCGCTCGGCGATCCTGACCTTCGACGAAGACGGGGTGATGCGCTTTCGCGCGTCTCGAAAGCTCTCCGACGCTTACCGCGCCCGAGTCGAAGGGCACTCGCCGTGGCCTGCCGATGCCGTGTCGCCGGCGCCCGTGCTCGTCCCGGACGTGCGGAAGGACCCCTCGCTCGCGGCGTACGCGGCCCTGTTCGAGCAAGAGGGGATCGGCGCGCTTTCGTTCATCCCGCTCGTCAGCAGCGGCCGCCTGCTCGGTAAATTCATGATCTACTACCCTGCGCCGCACACGTTCGCGGAGCACGAGGTGGAGACGGCGCTCGCGATCGCGAGCCACCTGGGCTCGGTGATCACGCGCTTCGCCGCGGTCACCAAGCTGGAGGAGACGATCCGGCACAACGAGCTCTTCGCGGGCGCGCTGGCGCACGATTTGCGCAACCCGCTCGGCGCCATCATGACGGCCGCCCACGTCGTGCTGATGCGCGAGGGCCGGCGCGGAGAGAAGGTCGACGACACGCACCCGCTACGCCGGGTGCTCTCGAGCGGCGAGCGCATGAGGGGCATGATCGATCAGCTCCTCGACTTCACGCGCGCCCGCACGGGCGGCAGCATCCAGCTCCAGCGCCGCCAGACCCACCTCGGTGACCTCTGCGAGCAAGCCATCGGGGAGCTCTCGATGGCGCACCCCGACTGGGACGTGAGGCTCCACGTCAACGGGGACGTCGAGGGCTACTGGGACGCCGATCGCCTGCTGCAGGTGCTCTCGAACCTCGTGGCGAACGCAGGGCAGCACGGCGCCGGAGCCGCCATCGGCGTCGCTCTCGACGGCGCCGCAGCAGACCTCGTGACGCTGACCGTCGAGAACGCGGGCTCCATCCCGAGCGCGCTCCTGCCCCACCTCTTCGAGCCCTTCTCGAGCACGCAGCAGCGGCGTAAGAAGTCCCACGGCCTCGGCCTCGGCCGCTTCA
>JAEZYO010001038.1 GCA_023419055.1 Pseudomonadota bacterium
GTCTTGGGCTTGGCCACGGCGGCAAACCTACCACGGCATCGGAATCGCCGCCCGGCCGGCGCTCGAAACGGTCTCGACGGCTCGCTCAGAGCTGTTTGGGCTCGACCTGGCCAAAGGCGTTCGAGCCCCAGCAAGTGATGCTGAGATCCGTGAGCAGACCGCAGCTGTGTCCGCCACCCGCGGAGACCGACAGGAAGGTCCCGTCGGGCGCGTCGGCGCGCCCGTCAGCGGGGTTGCCCCAGCACGCGGCGGTGTCGTCGGCGCGAATGGCACAGGTGTGCTCGATGCCGGCCGAGACTGACTTGAATTTACCGCCGGGAGTGGTCCCGATGGTGCGACCCCAACACTTGAGCGTTCCGTCCGTGCGCACGCCGCAGGCGTGCCAATAGCCGGCTTCGATGCTCTTGAAGGTGTCATCGGGATCGGGCGAAGCCTGGCCCCAGTAGTTGTCGCCCCAGCAGGTCGCCTTGCCGCCCTCGTGGAGCGCACAGCTGAAAAAGTGGCCGGTAGCAACGTCGATGAAGTCGTTGCCCGGGGGCTCGTCGAGCGTGCCGAACTCCTCGGAGTCGGTGCCCCAGCACTCGATCGAGCCGTCGCTTCTGATACCACAGCTCGTGTCGAAGCCTCCGCCGCTCACGTCCACGAAGGTGCCTTCGGGGGGATCGGCCTTTCCCCATTCCGTGTTGCCCCAGCAGGCCACCGTGCCGTCCTCTCGCAACCCGCATTGATGAAACTCCGCTCCGTCCAGAGTCTCGACGAGCTCCGCGGTGGCATTCGTTTGACCGACGTCGTTGTTGCCCCAGCAGTAGACCGACTGGTCGCCGCTGAGCGCGCAGCTGTACGTCTCGCCCGCCATGACCGCGATGTAGCCGGTGAACTCGCAGTGCGTACCGCGGTAGCCCGGCTTGCATTCACACTCGTAAGAGTCCTCCGTCTCGGCGCAGGAGCCTCCGTTCAAACAAGGGTTGGGGCTGCAGCCGTCGATCTCGATTTCGCACGTCGCTCCGCTGAAGCCCTTTGGGCACGCGCACACGAAGCCCGCGATCCCGTCGTTGCAGCTGCCCGCGTTCTCGCACGGGTTCGGGTCGCAGTCGTCGATGTTCTTTTCGCACTGCGCTCCCTCGAAGCCCTCCGGACAGACGCAAGAATACGAATCGTCCGCTTCCTCGCACTCGGCGCCGTTGAGGCACGGGTTCGGATCGCAACCGGTCGCGACTTCCTCACAGGTGCGCCCGGTGAAGCCCGGCAAGCACGCGCAGGCGAAGCTGCCGGCGCGGTCGATACAGAGCCCCCCGTTTTCACACGGGTCGGCCTCGCACTCGTCGACGTTCTCCTCGCAGTGCTCGCCCGAGTAGCCGGGCGCGCACTCGCAGAGCGGTTCACCGTCTTGCAGGGCGCACTCTCCGCCGTTCGCGCATTCGTAGTCGGCGCAGGGGCCTTCGTCGTCCGTGCCCCCCGTTCCGGAGCCCGTGGAACCCGCGCTGCCGCCGGAGCCGCTGCTAGCACCGCCGCTGGCTTCTTCGCCACCTTCGAACTGTTCGCCGCCGCAGGCGCTGAAGAGAACGAACGAAGCAAGCGCACCCAGGATGATCACGGCGCTGGACCGCAAGACTGTCTCCCGCATCGATCAAACCTGTCCCACGCCAGCGAGCAGACGGTCAAGCCTCGGGGTCGTGGAGCCGAGCTCGCAAGCCGCGATGTGGGTGTAGCAACTACTCCGTTCCGATGAACCGCCCGGCCCGTCTTCGAGCGAGAGCTCGCCTTTCCGGCGCATCGGCGCAAAGATTGGTTTTGGTAATTGACACCAAAAGGTTTTGGTCTATTGTACCAATACCAACGTGAAGCATACGTACGAATACCCGAGGCCCTCCGTGACGGTGGATTGCGTCGTCTTCGGCTTCAACGGCGACCAGGCGCTGCGCGTCCTCCTGATCCGGAGGAAGGAGGCGCCGTTCAAGGGAAAGCAGGCGCTCCCCGGTGGGTTCGTCAGCGTTCGGGACGACGGGGATCAGGGTGAGAGTCTCGAGGCCGCGGCGATGCGCGAGCTCGCCGAGGAGACGGGCGTGAAGCTCAGCTACCTCGAGCAGCTCTACACCTTCGGCGCCCCCGGGCGCGATCCGCGGGGGCGGGTGATCTCGGTCGCGTACCTGGCGCTCGTGCGGTCGAGCGAGCACGTGGCCAAGGCGGGCTCCGACGCGGCTTCGGCCAAGTGGGTGCCGGTCGAAGAGGCGCTCTGCAGCAAGCTCGCGTTCGATCACTCGCAGATCCTCGAAACCGCCGTCAAGCGCATGCGCGGCAAGATCCGCTACACGCCCATCGGAGTGCACCTCTTGCCGCCCGAGTTCTCGATCGCCGAGCTACGGGTGCTCTACGAGGCGATCCTCGGTCGAGCGCTCGACGGCGCGAACTTCCGGAAAAAAGCGCTCGCCACGAACGTGCTCATCCCGACCGGTGGTGCTCGCGAGGGCAGCCATCGTCCGGCTCAGCTCTACCGCTTCGACGAGGAGGCCTACGAAGAGGCCCTCGAGGGCGGCTTCGTCTTCGAGCTCTAGAGCAGCTCTTCTTGCAGGAGATCGGTTTTGGTGTGACGCGCGTTCACGCGCGAAAGGAGTGGTCCATGTTGCGCTCGAACTTCATTCTGGACGTCGACTCTTACAAGCCCTCTCACTTCCTCCAGTACCCGCCGGGCACGACCGGCATGTACAGCTACCTCGAGAGCCGCGGCGGGCGCTACGGCCAGACCTTGTTCTTCGGCCTGCAGTACCTGCTGCTCGAGTACTTCACGGGGCAGGTCTTTTCGGCCGAGGACATCGACGAGGCCGCGGCGTTCTGCCGGGCGCACGGCGAGCCCTTCAACGAAGCCGGCTTTCGAGCCCTGCTCGAGGCGCACGGCGGCCGGCTGCCGCTTCGCATCAAGGCCGTGCCGGAAGGCAGCGTGGTGCCGACGCATAACGTCCTCATGACCGTGGAGAACACCGACCCACGCTTCTACTGGTTGGTCTCCTGGGTCGAAACTCAGCTGATGCGGCTCTGGTATCCGATCACGGTCGCGACCCAGAGCTTTCACATCAAGCGCACCATCCTCGAGTACTTGAACGAGACCAGCGACAATCCGTTCGGAGAGGTGCCGTTCAAGCTGCACGACTTCGGAGCGCGGGGCGTCAGCTCCCGAGAGTCGGCGGGAATCGGCGGGATGGCGCACCTGGTCAACTTCCAGGGCTCCGACACCATCGAGGGCGTCCGCTTCGCGAACCACTACTACGAGCACCCGATGGCCGCGTTCTCCATCCCCGCGGCGGAGCACTCCACCATCACGATGTGGGGCCGCGAGCGGGAGCTCGAGGCGTACCGCAACATGGTCCAGAAGTTCGCGAAGCCGGGCGCGCTCTTCGCTTGCGTCTCCGACTCGTACGATCTCTGGAGCACGCTCGAGAACGTCTGGGGCGGCGAGCTCCGCGACGAGGTCGAGAAGAGCGGCGCGACGCTCGTCGTGAGGCCCGACTCGGGCGATCCGGCGGGTGTGGTGCTCCGAACGCTGCAGATCCTCGAGCGCAAGGTCGGAGCGCCGAAGAACCTCCGCGGCTATAAGGTCCTGCCGCGGTGGCTGCGCGTCATCCAGGGAGACGGCATCGACCACGAGTCCATCGACACCATCCTCGGCAACCTGCGCGCGCACCAGTTCTCCGCGAGCAACATCGCGTTCGGCATGGGTGGGGCGCTGCTCCAGAAGGTGGATCGAGACACGCAGCGCTTCGCGTTCAAGTGCAGCGAGGCCACGGTCGACGGCCAGAGCGTCAGGGTCTTCAAAGATCCCATCACCGACCAGGGCAAGCGCAGCAAGAGCGGTCGCCTGTCTCTGATCCTCGACCACGGCCGATTTACCACCGTGGAGGGCGAGAGGCCTGGCGATTGCCTGGTCACGGTCTTCGAAGACGGAAACCTCTTGCGCCGCACCACGCTCGACGAGGTGAGGGCCCTCGCGGAGAAGTTCTTGTTATGAAACGCCGCATCTTCGTCATAGCGACCGGGGCGGGCGCGGGAGCCCAAGAAAGGATCTGGCGCACGCCCGGGTGTTCCTCGGTCTTCGCTGGCGCGGCGTTTCCGTACGCGCCGGACCAGACGAACGAGATCTTGGGCTTCGAGCCCGAGCACTACTGCTGCAAAGAGACCGCCGTCGAGCTCGCCATGGCGGCGTATTATCGAGCGTGGGTGCCCGGCGCGGAGGCGGTGGGGATCGGCCTCACCGCTTCGGTGGCGAGCGTGAAGCCGCACCGCGGCAACCACCGCATCTACGCCGCCGTGATGACGGGCGGCGGAGCTTGGCTTCGTTCGCTCGTCCTCCCGAAAGGTGCGGGGGCCGAAGATCGGCTGCGGGACGGAGCCAGCGCGGACGCGCTCGTGCAGACCTTGCTCGAGCGCGCCGAGGGCGAACCTGCGACGAACCTTTCGCGAGACCTCTTCTTCGCGCGGCCGTACTTCGCCGAGAGCGGGCGGCGCTCGGCCTGGACGCCGCGCCCGAATCGAGTGCTCTTTCCCGGCACCTTCAACCCGCCACACGCGGGGCACCTCGAGCCGGCCGAGATGCTGCGAGCGACCTTCCACGTCACGGCGGATCCACCGCACAAACCGCGCCTCTCGGTGCCGGAGCTCGTTCAGCGAGCCAAGCTGCTCCATGGCAGGCCCCGCTTGTTCACCGAGGGTGACGCGCTCTACCTCGACAAAGCGCGCCGAAACCCGAACGCTTCGTTCCTCATCGGAACCGACGCTCTCGAGCGGCTGCTCGATCCGAAGTGGGGACCCGAACCGATCCCCATGCTCTACGAAATAGCGAGGCTCGGCTGTCGGTTCCTGGTGATCGAGCGCGGCGAATCGACGCTGGCAGGTGTCCTCGATCGGGCACGAGTCCCGAACGAGCTCCGCTACGCCGGGCATCTCTTCGCAACCGTGCCGGGGCGCTGGGACATGAGCTCGACGGAGCTCCGTTCTGCCGGGTGAACGCGCGAACGTTCTCGCGGGCGCGAGGGCGAGAATGCACGCTCTGCGCCGTTTCGGTCACGTTGCCCGATCGCCATTCGTTCTTATGCAT
>JAEZYO010001044.1 GCA_023419055.1 Pseudomonadota bacterium
GGTGGAAGCTCCGCCGCGGCTTTCTGAGCGAATAGGTTATGGAGGGTTAGATCAGGCTACGGAGCGGCATCACTACTTGCAGCAGAACGTGTAATAGTCCCAACTCGAGCGCTGGTACGTACCGTACTTGCCGCTCACGTAGCAGCACGAACCCGTGAGGTTCGTGCTCACGCTCACCTTCACCGAGCTCGTGCTACACGAGCCCGAGGTGGTGGTGCTGCTGCCGCTCACCAGAGCGTTCGTGGGATCGATGCCGACCTTGCCTTCGGACACCGTGAAGTTCAGGAAGGGGTTCTCCGGGGTCCAGGAGTTGGGGCGCGAACCGAAGGCGGCGAGCTTCCACTTCAGGAGGTACAGCTTGTCGGACGGCAGGTTCACCTTGTACCAGTGCATGTCGTAGGTGCCGTCGCCGTCGTCGCAGGCCTCGCTGTTGGAGGTGTCGTAGTTGAGGTCGACGGACTCCGCGAGCGGCAGGCGATTGTTCTGCACGAAGCTCATGTACTCGTCGTAGTGCGCGACCAGGATGTTGCGGAATTGATCCTCGTAGTGGTTCGGGATTTCCGGGGTGCCGTTCCACTGGAGTTGCAGGATGGCAGAAGTATTCGGACAGCCGTTCGCGCCGCGCGAGTAGCAGCGATCGTAAGCGGCCTGGGTCAGCCAGAGGCCACCCCACCAGGCCTTGTAGAAGTCCAGATGCGGCTCCCAGCGGCCAAGTTCCTTCGCCACCACGGCCGCGAGCGTCGCTTCGGTCTTGAACTTCGAGTCGCCCGAGCACATGAGTGCCTCATTGACCTCACCCACGCTCTCATCCGCGGGGACGTCTGACTCGACCGAACAACCCGCGGCAAACGCCGCGGCGCCCAACATACCGATCCAACCGATTAGCTTGTTCATGACTCTGATCTCCTCCTGGGGTCGCTCGGTTTGGGATAATGCAGAGGCCGTGCCATGCCCGATTCGAGAAGGCGAAACGGGTCATCCCGAAGAGTGATCGCGAATTCATGCAGAAATAGTGCTGGGACCAAGGTGGGAGTCGCTCCAACAAGCGCCTACAACCGTTGTGCAAATGACTGATCGTGTTGTGCAAATGGGACGTGTTGTGCAAATGCACAATGCACAACAAAGGCCGAAAAGCGCCGATGTAGGCGCCAGCGAAAGGCCCACCGATCGCAGAGTTCGACATTCGCGCTGCGCGCGAGAGACAGCGCGCGGGCTCGAACGGAGACGATTCAGCCGCGCACGGCAGCGCCGCGACGCGCGCGAGCGAGCTCGAACAGAGACGATTCAGCCGCGCCCCGCGGCCGCGGCGGCGAGCGAGATGAAAGCGCTTTCAGCGGCGGCTCAGCAGCGCGGCGGCGAGAGCGGCGAGCCCTGCGAGCGCGATCAGAACCCAAATCCAATTGTCCCTGAGCGACGAGGAACCCGGCGCCGCGACGTTGGAGAGGGTGATCGGAGCCTGCTTGGCGGGCGCGGCAGGGACGGCGCGATCCGCTGCGCGAACGCGGGCGTCCGGCGCTTCCGAAGGTGACACGTAGAGATCCGTCGCTTCGTCGTCGTCCGGCGCGCTGGATTGGCGCCCGGGCGAGCTCGGGAGCCGCGGACGGGACGCCGCGTCCGGGCGGCTGTCGGCGCGGGGGCGGATCGCCTTCGGGCGCACGTTGATGCCGCTCGATGCGGTCGGCGTGCTCGTCTCTTCCGGCGCGAGAAGGTGGAACGCCATGACGCCGGGCAGCACGCGGTTGGTCTTGAGCAGACCCTCGAGGTTCTTCTTCTTCTCGGGAGCGATGCGCTCGTGGACGACGCGCGCGACGTCCGCGTGCGAGACGGCGCGGCCCATGAAGAGGATCGCCTCTTCGAGCTCGGTGCGCATCTCGTCCGCGCTCTGGAAGCGCTGCTCGCGATCGTTGGCGAGCGCCTTTACCACGATGTTCTCGAGAGCGAGCGGGTACTCCGGATCGATCTCGCGGGGCTTCTTGAACGTGCCCGCCATGATCTTCGCCAGCGCCTGCGGCCCGCTGCCGAAAGGACGAACACCGAGCGTGGCGACGTACAGGGTGCAGCCCATCGAGTACACGTCCGCGCGGCGATCGACGTCGCGCCCTGCGATCTGCTCCGGCGGGATGTACGCGAACTTGCCCTTCACCTCTCCCGTCTTGGTCTTCGAGTGAACCTGGTAGCGCGCCTTCGCGATCCCGAAGTCGCTCACCTTCACCTGACCGTGCAGCGAGATGAGGATGTTCGGCGGGGAGATGTCGCGATGGACGATGCCGAGCGGCTGCCCGTCGGGGCCCGTCGCCTCGTGCGCCGCGTGCAGCCCGGCGCAGGCGTCGGCGATGATGCGCGCCGCGACCGAATACTTGAGAGGCTTGAGAGAGTCCGCCTGGCGCAAGATGCCCGCGAGCGAATCGCCCGCGACCCACTCGATCGCCATGAACAAGATGTCGTCGTGTCGACCGAGCTCGTAGAGCTCACACACGTTGGAGTGATGAATCGACGCGGCCACCGAGGCCTCGTCGATGAACATCTTCACGTACTCCGGATGATCGGCGAACTCCGGGTGCACGAGCTTGATCGCGACCGTGCGCGAGAAGCCGGGACCCTCGGGCTTTGCAGCCCAGACCTGCGCCATGCCGCCGGCAGCGAGCGGCGCGAGGAGCTCGTAGCGGCCGATCCACATGCCGGGTTCGAACTCGGTGTCCGGCGGGGGATCGTCGTGCGGCGCGGCCACGGGCAAGCGCACCGACGGCGCTTGCGCGGGCTCGAAGCTCGAGCGCGCGGACGCGGCGACTCGAGTCGGCGGATCGATCGACTCTTCATCGCCGTTCGTATCAGCGTGGGGCGATGATTTGTCGGACCCAGTTTGTGACTTGCTGCCGGTCATGTTAGAAACAGCTAACCCGGTGCTCGAGCGTTCCTCCGTCTCGATGAATCAGTATAAACGAAGCGAAGGCACTCCGCGATCGAGTGAAAAGGGTGTGCACCTAAAACCGGGCCACCGGCTTGGCCGGTATGAGCTCGTGAGCCCAGTAGGTGCAGGTGGCATGGGGCGCGTCTGGGCAGCAAGGGACACGCTTGCACCTGGATTTAGGCTCGTTGCCGTCAAGACTGCACTTAAAGAAGCAGCGAGCGATCCCGAGGCCGAACGACTCTTTACAGACGAAGCCCGGCTCGCGTCCCTGGTGCAACACCCCAATGTCTGCCCAGTTTACGAACTTGGCAAGGAGCACGGCGCCCTCTACTTGGTGATGGCCTGGTGCGACGGCGGCTCGCTGCGCGAGCTCCTGTCGAGTTCCGAGCACGAGCGCCTCTCGCCCGAGCTCGCGGCCGGGATCGTGGCTCGCGTCGCAGCCGGCCTGCACGCCGCTCACGAGCTCAAAGACGCCGACGGCTCCTTGCTCGGAGTCGTCCACCGGGATGTCTCACCCCAGAACATCCTGGTTACCAGCACTGGCCACGTCATGGTGGCTGATTTCGGCATCGCTCGCGCGCGCGGCCAGCTGCACCGCCCGACGGAAACCGGCGAAATCAAGGGCAAGCTATCGTATTTGGCGCCCGAGCAGATCACCACGCGCGAGTGCGACAGGCGAGCCGACGTGTTCGCAGCCGGGTGTGTGCTCTACGAGGCCTCTGTAGGGACTCGTGCGTTCCACGGCGCGGACGCGCTCGCCACCATGTATCAGATCCTCGAGCGTGGGGTGGAGCCGCCCAGCAAGGTCCTCCCCGACTACCCGCCGGAGCTCGAGCGCATCGTGCTCAAGGCTCTCGCGCGGTCGGCCGAAGATCGCTACCAGACCGCCGAGGCATTTCAGCTCGATCTCGAGGAGTGGCTCGCGCAGAACCGCAAGGTGGTGAGCGAGCGGCTGATCGGGGACGCGCTGCGAGCGGCCATCGGCGCCAACGTCGCGGTTCGAAACAAGGCGATCCAGGAGGCGATCGAGGCTTTCGGACAACGCCCGGCGGAGGAGCAGACCCTCGTCGAGGACACGTCGCGCTCGTTCTCCGAACCGCCCCCGGGTGACGGCAGTAACCAGAGCCTCACGCTCACGACCGCGACCGTCACGGAAGAGCGCCCGCATCGCACGCGAACCAAGGCGATCTTGGCGGGAGTGGGCGTGGTCGCCGGGCTCGCGGCGGCGTTCATCGCTTTCGGAGGCAAGCCTCCTGCGCCGGAGCTCGTCGAGCCGCCGGCAACCGCTGCTACCGCTGCCGCCGAGGTGCCGAGCGCGACGAGTCCCGCGCCCGCGCTCGACGTTCCGGCCGCGACGACCGCGGTCACGCCCGCACCCGAGACGAGCGGCGCTTCCGTTGCGACCCCGGAGCCGAGCGCGTCGAGCCCGGTGAGTAGCGCGCCGAAGCGCACAGGGACGCCGAAGGCGCGCACCACGCCTACCTCCGAGTCGCAGGTGTCGTCGACACCAACGCCGGAACCTCAACCGACGACGAGCGGTAAGAGTAAGCGACGTACGCTCGATCACGAAAACCCGTTTCGCGACGAAGTAACCGGGACGCCGGGAATTGGGTTACCCTGACGGGATGAGTCGCTTTTGCGCTCTCGTCCTCGCGTCCGCGCTCTCCACCATTTCTGCACCAGCCTTCGCCCAGAGCGCGGAGGCAACGGCCCCCGCGGAGCCAGCGGCCCCCGCCGAGCCCGCTCCCTCCGAGTCCGCCGCCGCAGAACCCAGCGCAGAGGCCAGGCAAGAAGCGCGAGAGCGCTTCGATCAAGGGCTCGCCTTGTTCGAAGACGGGGACTACGGCCTCGCGCTCATCGAGTTCGAGCGCGCCTACGCTCTCGTGCCTGACTACCGCGTTCTCTACAACATCGCGCAGGTCAACATTCAGCTCGGGCGCTACGCCAAGGCGCGCCACGCGCTCGAGGAGTACGTGGCGAAGGCCGGAGAGAACCTGCCGGAGTCTCGCGTCGAGGGCGTGAAGGCAGACATGAAGATGCTCGCGGCTCGCACCGCGCGCCTCACGGTCACGACCACCGCCGGAGCCGAGATCTTCTTGAACGACACGATCGTGGGCACGGCGCCGCTCTCGGAGCCGTTGCTCGTGGACGCCGGTGAGCACCGCGTCGAGCTCCGCAAGCCGGGCTTCACCTCGCGCTTCCAGCAGGTAAAGCTCGCTGGCGGGGACGTGGGCTCGGTCTCGCTCGAGCTCGTGGAAGAGCCGAAACAAAGGACGGTCATCGTGGAGCGTGATCAGGGCCCCACCGTCCGCGAAGAGCGACCGAGCTGGCTCTGGGCGAGCTGGACCGCGACCGGCGTGCTCGCCGCCGGCGCCGTCGTCACCGGCGTCTTCGGCGTCTCGAAGGCCAACGAGTACGACGAAGAGAAGAACCGGCCCCAGACCGACAAGACCAAGCTCGAGGATCTCTCGAATCAGGCAGATACCTTGTTCCTCGCCGCGGACATCGCTGGAGCCGCGGCGATCGTGGCCGGCGGGATCTCGCTCTACTTCACGCTCACGCCGAAGAAGGTGACCACCGAGAACCCGAGGGCGACCCTCTCGCCGAAGATCGCGGTGGGCGGTACGCCGAACGATTTCAGGATCCAGCTCACTTCGCAGTTCTGAGCGGGAAGCTCCGCCGCTCGGAGAGCGCCGCCTTCCGTCAGGACTTCTTGGGCCGCGGAAGACCGTACTCTTCCATGCGGTTGATCAAGGTCCGCCGCGACACGCCGAGGAGCTCGGCCGCGCGCGTCTGATTGCCTCCGCACTGGGCGAGCGCCGCCACGATCTGCTCGCGGCCCGCGTGGACGAGCCTTCGTGAGCCCACCAGCGTCGGCGGCGAGAACAGGTCCGTCGCCTCGGCGTTGTCGTCGTCGAGATCGTACAGTGACTGCGCCGGGGCGACGCTGCGCGGCGTGACCACGTGCTCGGGCAAGATCACTCCCTCTCCCGCGATGAAGGGAGCCTGCTCCATCATGTTGCGGAGCTGACGCACGTTGCCGGGCCAAGCGTACGCCTCGAGAGCCGCCATGGCCGCCTCGCTGATCACCGGAGCGCGAATGCCGGAGCGCGCGCAGAACCTCTCCAGGAAATGCTTGGCGAGGGGCGCGATCTCCGAGCGCCGCTCGCGCAGCGGCGGCACGCGCAGCAGCACGCCGTTCACGCGATAGAAGAGATCGCCGCGGAAGCGTCCGCGCTGGATCTCCGCGTCGAGATCGCGGTTCGTCGCCGTGACGAAGCGCACGTCGATGGTTCGCGGCTTGGTGCTACCCAACCTGAGCACGCGCCGCTCTTCGAGGACACGCAAGAGCTTGGCTTGCGTCTGCATCGAGAGCTCGCCGATCTCGTCGAGGAAAACAGTGCCTCCGTCGGTCGACTCGAGGAGCCCGGCGCGCGCGCTCGCGGCGCCCGTGAACGCGCCTTTTTCGTGACCGAAGAGCTCGCTCTCGAGCAGCGACTCGGAGAGCGCGGCGCAGTTGAGCCGCAAGAACGGGCCCCCCTGGCGCTTCGATCGCTGGTGGATCGTCTCCGCGAGCACCTCCTTGCCGACGCCGGTCTCGCCCAGGATGAGGATCGGAATGTCGCTCTGCGCCGCGCGCGTCGCGAGCGCGTACAAGCGCTGCATCTCCTGATCGATCAGGACCGCCGGACCGAAGGACGCTGGAGCGAGCGACGGCGGCTTGATGGTTTCGTGCCTGCGCAACGTCTCGAGGCCGGTCGACGGCGTGTGCTGCGAGAGCAGGACGAGCACGCTACCGACGCGCAACATGTCCCCCACGTTGATCGCGATCGGTTTGCGCGGCGCGAGCTGGTTGTCGCGGTTGACGCCCGTGCTGGTCTCCTCTGCCAGCACGTCCTCGCGCCGGTCGCGGAGCAAGGTCGTGCCGTTGGAGCTCCCCAGATCCTCGACCTCGATCTTGCTCGGACCGATCCGCAACACGACGTGGTTCCGAGACACGGACGAGTCGTCGATGCGGACATTGTTGCGCGGGCCTCGGCCGATGGACACTTCCCCCGACTCCGGCAGCGGGAAACGAATGGAGTCCTGCCGGACGTAGATGATGAGCTCGAGGGACCGCGCCCCAGCGGAGGCGTGCGAAGGCATCCGAAACTTCACGCTATTCGGCACGGGCCAATTGCACAAGTCGTGCAACACGTCGCCAGCCGACCCACACGGCGACACCGAGCAGCGACATCAGCCCGAGCGCCTGCTCACTACGAGCGGTCCCTGTGATCGAAATGGAACATCCCGAACCTTCTCCGCCGCCGCTCTTCCCGCCGGCCGGCGCGCTCCCTGAAGCGCCGTCCCCTGCCCCGGCGTCACCGGATTGCCCGGCGTCTCCGCTGGCCCCCGCCTCGCCGGTCGCTCCTCCCGCGCCGCCGACTCCGGGCATTGGTTCGGGCTCACCGGCGAGCCAGGGCGTCGCCCCGGCGGCCTCGAACGCTTCGAGGATCAAATCGTCGAAGGAGGTCAGAGACGTGTAGATGTTGCGGACCTGGGAGCTGCCACAGTCCCCGACGTAGGTCGAGTAGACCCCGGCGATGGCGCCGGTTCGTTCATTGACCGCTGGACCGCCGCTGTCGCCCTTGCACCCCCCCGGCCCCAAAGTGAAGGTCCGCGGCGGAACCCCGATATCCAGGACGTCGATGCCGGTGCGGCGCTGACGGCCGATCGCGTCGGCGGAGTCGGTCTGTCCGTAGCCGATGATCGTCATCGTGTCGTCGAAGCGCGGCGGGGCGGTGAGCTCGATCGGGTGAATCGGGAGATCGAGTTCCCTGTCGAGCAAGACGAGCGCGAGATCGTTGGTGCACACGGTGACGGTGTGAGTCGAGAAGATCCGCTGCCCTGCCGCGAGCCGCTTGGTCGGAACCGAGCCGACCTCGATGCGCTCCGGAGGGTGCTCCGGCCCCATCTCGCCCTGACCGTTGCCGCCGTTCTCGAGCTCCCCGTTGGCGGAGCAGGTGAAGTCGTGGGCCGAGTCATCATAGTCGGAGACGCAATGCATCGCCGTCAGGACCAGGTTCTTCGCCACGAGGACGCCGGAGCAGATCCCCTCCGGCTTGGTCAGCCAAACGACGGCGTCGTCTTCTGCGCCCGAGTCCTCACCGCCGAAGATGGAGTGTGACGAGCGTTCGACCGGCTCTGCGGGTGGTTCGGCGCCACACGCGCCGAGCGACAGGGCGATGAGGAGCGGGACCGGATACGGACGAGTCATGGTTCTGGGAGGTCGAAGCAGTTCGCAGGGAAATCGCCGGTGAGCGTCGAGTTCTCCGCGTCGTAGCGGAGCACGTCAAACAGAACGACTGGATCGCTCGTGACGCACCAGACGCTGCCCTTGCCCTGCCGAGTACCGAAACCCGGGTTGAAGTTCGGAGGGCCGAGCGTGCCGGTGAGCGCGTAGTTGAGCTCGGTCGTGTTCAGGGTTTGGCTGTACTCCTGCACCTTGTCGAGCGTCATGTTGGCCTCGGTCCCGTCCACGTTGTCGACGAGGCGCCCCATGCCGCGCGCGATGTCGAGCCCGCGGAGCTTCGGTACGTTGCCCGCCGCCGAAGCAGCGAGCAGCGTGAAGAGCGCCGCGTCGTAGAAGTTCTCCGTGCCGTTCAAGAGATCCAGCGGCTTGAAGTCCTTGTAGGTCGATCTGAAGTCGAAGAGGTACTTGTTGTAGAGCGTGAGGTCCTCGGCCGAAGCGGTGTTGATCCCGACCACGCGCTCCCGGAGCGCAGGATCGTCGGCGACCAGATCCGTGAGCCCGGTGCCGTACTGGAACGGCGAGAGGATGTAGTAGGGGCGAGCCTGGCCCCCCGCAAACCCGTCCCACTCCGCTTCGAGCTGCTCCATCACCTGGTGAAACTCGCTGCCCGAAGCCGAGACGATGACGTGGGGCTTGAACGCCTCGAGCTCTTCGTACGCGGCGACCCAATCTTCCCCCGAGCTGTCGATCTTCACGAGCTCGAAGTTCGCGCCGTTGTCGATGGGCGAGAGCCCGTTGAACACGAGCTCGTCCTGGAGGTAATCGCTCACGTCGAGGAGCCACTGGAAATCGCTCTCGATGAGCGCCACGCGGATCGGCGGTGTGACGCCGCCGTCGGCGATCTTCGCCTCCACTCGCTGGAACAGCGGGACATAGGCGGGAGCCACGGAGAGTGAGTCCGGCAGCAGATGCCAGAGCAACCCGCTGTCATCGATCTTGGTCAGCGCCTGGTCCGACTCGAACGGACTCAAGAAAAAGACCTTCTTGCCGTCCCCGCCGTCGTAGATCCGCTCGAAGCTCCGCTTGAGCTCGAGCGCGTAGACGCTCGAAATGATCGCCGGCACCTCGACCGTGTCGACGAGGTGGTCGAAGCTCTTGTCGAGCGAGTCCTTGTCCGCGCCGGCAGCGTTGCACACCACCGCGACCGGGTACTGGGTCTTCCCCTGGATCTGGAGTCCGCCTCGTTCGCTCACCTTGTCGATGACGTACTCGAAGTTCAGAGTGATGGGTGACGACCGCGGCTGTCGGGCATCGGGGATCGCCGAGAACGCGCCGAACACGAACACGTTCTCGTGCTCGTAGAGATTGTCGACGCCGAGCACCACCGTGCACTGGCCGCCGTCCGCGCCGTTGACGAGCGTCGTGCACGCTCCTTCGCGGCAGATCGCGGGCAACCCATCTGCCTTCTCCATGCAATCTTCGTGGGTCTCGCAGTCAGGAGGCGCTTCCGTTCCGCCGGCCCCGCCAGAGCCGGAGCTACCTCCCGAGCTCGTGCCACCATCGCCGGTCCCGGCGCTTCCGCCCTGCTGCGCTGCCTTGGCAACACATAAGCCTTCGACGCACAGCCGACCCGCGAGCGGCCCGCCGAGCTCGTCGCAGTCACCGTCGGTGCTGCATTGCTCGCCGTCGAGGTCGTAAAGAAAGCTGCACCCTCCGAGCGCTGCGAACGTGCTCGCGAGGATTGTCAGCACCGAGAAAGAACGCACCCAAGAAGTCGGCTTTTGCCGCATGGTGAGCACCGATCCCTCAGGTTACTGAGTGGATTTCCCAGTGTCCACCACGAGCGCGACCGCGCTTTGACCGGACCACAGGTAGTACCGTGTGGGCTCGCGGGTCCGTTCAGCACCGTCGCACGGCGGTTGAAAGACAATGGTCCTCGACCCTCTGCCACTCCAAGCGCCAGCCTGCTGCAGTCTGCCCCAGAGTAGGCGCGAGGACGGCCGAACCTCCGGACTGAACCTCCACGCCATAGGAATTTGGAGGCAAGCTGAGACCGACGCCGAGCGCCTTGGCGTACGCTTCTTTCAGCGTCCAAATCAGGACGAAGCGTCCTTCCCGCTCATTATCGGGCAGGGCTCGCCAGGCGCTGAGCTCATCGCTCGTGAGACACGCCGGGGCGAGCTCCGCATAGGAGCGTTGACGACACTGCTCGACGTCCACTCCGAGAATCGCGCCGCGAGTGACGGCGCAGGCAGCGAGCTCGCGGGTATTGGAGAGGCTGAAGCTCAAATCCAGGCTCGAACCTTCGAGCTCCGGGCGCCCGTGCTCGCCTTTGCTGAAGCGAATCGAAGCCGCCTCGCCCGCTCCGTAGCGCGAGAGCACCTGACGCCTGAGGGCGTGGGACGCGATGTACATGGCGCGATCGGGTTCGAAATGAAAGCGCGCCGCCCTCGCCTTCTCTTCGACGTCGAGCAGGGTGAGCTCATGCTCGAGCGCGGCCGGGTCGCGTTCCGCCCGGCGTAGATAGACGGCGACCTCGCCCGGAGCGAGCTCCTCGCATGTCTCTGGCCCTCCCTGCGTCACGAAAGTGGCGATCATCCCGCGAGCCTCGAGGCCCAGCGTTCTCGGACGAGGACGAGCGCGACCAGGACCACGGCGAGCCCGGTCAGTAAACCGCCGAGCCACTCGGTGGAGTAAAGCTTGAGCAGGGTGCCGATCAAGATGGGGAGGAGAGTGTAGCCGAGCTGGCCGCTCCCCGATTGAAAGCCGATCAAGTTCAGCGCGTGACCGCTTCCCACGCAGCGAGGCGTGTCGTGCATCAGCATCGGGAAAATCGGTGAAAGTGAGAGGCCCGTCAGCAACAACCCGAAGGCGGTGAACCATCCCGCTACCGGGGTGCGCCCGGCGAGAGCGCTCACCGCAATCAAGGCCGCACCGAGGAGAACGCCGAGCGTCGCGACGCGAACGATTCGAAGCGGCGTGGTCCGTTGCGAGACGAGTCCCATCGAGAATCGGCCGACCGTCAGCGAGCTCCAGAAGAGCGTCACCATGAGGCCCGCCGCCTGCATCGACCAGCCGCGCCCGTCGTGCAGAACGCTCGCGATCCAGAGGCCGGTCCCGCACTCGATGCCGCAGTAAACGAAGAAGCTTGCCATGCTCGCCCAGCTCGCCGGCAGGGCCAGAGTCGAGAGGAACGTCGGAGCGTCCGGTCGCTCTCCCCGTGCTTCTTCAGCCGCCCGGTTCACCGACCACGAACGAAGCCCGAATGAAAAGGCCACGGCCAGGCACAGCTGGAGCGCACCGACGACCGCGTAAGCGCTCCGCCACGTCCCCTCGACCGCGAGCACTCCCGACACGATCAGAGTACCGAGCGAGATACCGATGCCCCAGAACGCGTGAAGCCAGTTCATGTGGCGGGACGACAGGTTGCTCGCCACGAAATGGTTGAGGCCCGCGTCCACGGCGCCGTTACCGAGCCCCAGGAAGAAGGCGAGCCCCGTCATGACCGCGAGCGACGTGCTCAGCGCGTACCCGACGATGACGAAAGCCGTCAGGAAAGTAGTGAGGATCAGGACCCGACCGACTCCGAGGTTCCGAAGCGCGAGCCCGCTCAGGAAGGCCGACAGGAGCCCGCCGCAAGTCCCGAGCATCAAGAGCGGCCAGTTGTCGTTCAGGTCCGCAGCGAACTCGGTGCGCATCTGCGGCCACGCTGCGCCGAGGATGCCGTCCGGCAGGCCCAGGCTGGTGAAGGCTGCGTAGATCAGGAGCAGCACGAAGACGCTGAGGGTGACTGTGCGCACGAGAGGGGGCCGGGGCGACGACGTGGACCCTAGCACCGGTCCTCAGCCCCAACGGTGCGCGCACCCCTCGGAAGCTTCAGTGGAACGTCGCGGAGGCTCCGAACGCAGGAGACCACGCGATGAGAGTATTCGTCCCCTCGCTCATCCCGAGCCGGGCGTAACTGACTCGCCCGAAGAGACCGAGGCTCCACTGCTCGCCTACCCAGAAATCGTAGCCTCCACCCAGAACGACGCCCCAGCCAGCGCCCTCGTAGTCCGAGACCCGGTATTCGAACTCGCCGTACTCCTCGAAATCGCCAATCGCTCCCAAAGCGAGGCCGATCGCGAGCTCGCCGTGAAGGCCGCTGGTCGGATCGGGATACCAGCCGATGAAAGGGACCGACGATCGAAACGCTCGCCAACCCCACGCCGACCTGTTGATCTCGTTGCGCCCTCCAACGCATCGCCCCGATGACAAGGCCACGCTCACCTCGCCCGCGCCGGGGGGCACCACGGCGTCGGCCGCTCCGGCCGAGCTGCACGCGGCGCCGTCATTCGAGCGCTCGAAGCCCGAGGCTTGTCCGCTCGCGCTCTCTTCGACTAGCGGAGCCTCCCACAAAAAGCGGCGACGCTGACTTCCGGCTGTCAGCGTCACCTTCCCTGGCAACATCAACCAAGCTCAGGAAGTCTTGGAAGAGTGGCGTCCCCAACGGGATTCGAACCCGTGTTACAGCCTTGAAAGGGCCGTGTCCTGGGCCGGCTAGACGATGGGGACGTTGAAGGGGCCGGGAACAT
>JAEZYO010001052.1 GCA_023419055.1 Pseudomonadota bacterium
CGCTGGTGCTTGGCGCAAGTGCCCGAGATGCGGCGCGGCACGATCTTGCCGCGCTCGGTCACGAAGTACTTGAGCGACTGCGGGTCCTTGTAATCGATGGCGAGCTGCTCGTCGGAGCAGAAGGAGCAACCACGACGACGGCCACGGCTGCGGAAACCACCGCCGAGCCCTTCCTTGTCGGCGGCCTTGGCGCCACCTGCACTCATGTCCTTCATGGTCAGTTCTCCGTTCCGGGAATGTCGTTGAGGTCGGGCACCTGGTAGTCGTCGTCATCGACGTCCGGCGCCTCGTCGTCGCGCGAGGGGCGCTCACCCTCGATCAGGCCGAGGCGGCGCTCGATCGAGTCTTCCGGCTCTTCTTCGGTCGGGAGCTCCACGCCCTCGAACTTCACGTCGTCGGGGTTGACCGCGACCGACGCGAGCTCGACCTCGGCGTTCGTCTGGACCGTCTGGTACTTGATGACGTCGTCCAACATACGCAGGTTGCGCTCGACCTCGGCGACGAGACCTCCGCCACCCAGGTACTTCAGGTAGACGTAGAGGCCGCGGCGGCACTTGGCGACCGGGTACGCGAGCTGACGGCGTCCCCAGTTCTCCACCAGCGTGAGCTTGCCGTTCTCGCGCGTGAGCACCTCGCTCAGGCGGCTGGCAATCTTCTCTTGGGCGTCGCGCGCGACGTCCGGCTTCAAAATGTAGATGGTCTCGTACTCCCGGACGCGCACCGGGCTCTGGGTATCGGGCATGTTGTGGCTCCTTTTGGCCTACGGCCCCCGGAGGATTCCGGGAGCAAGGAGGAATCAACGTGGTTTACGCTGATTCACCTGATTCATCGCGGCCGCGAAACCGCGACTCACGATGAGCCCCACGGCGTCGGCTGCGCTCTTCAGAAGCTCTGGGAGCACCGCCTTTTCCGCGGAGGCGAAGGCTTCTAGCACAAAATCCGCCGGTGTACCCCCAAACTCCGCGGGGGGGCGACCGATGCCGAAGCGCAACCTCAGATAGCCCGGATTGCCGAGGTGAGAGCTCACCGACTTCAGGCCATTGTGCCCCGCGTCTCCCCCGCCCTGCTTCAGGCGCTGCTGCCCGAACGGAACGTCGAGCTCGTCGTGGACGACGATGATCGAGTCGAGCGGGATCTTATAAAACGAGGCCGCCGCTTGCACGCTCTCGCCGGAGCGATTCATGAACGTGCTCGGCTTGAGCAGTAAGGCACGCGCGGAGGCGAGGCCGACTTCTGCGACCTCGCCGCTGAACTTCGCGCGGAAGCTCGCCCCGGCGCGCGAGGCGAGCTCGTCCACTACCATGAACCCCGCGTTGTGGCGCGTCGCCTGATAGCGAGCGCCGGGGTTCCCTAAACCGACGACGAGAAACAAGGCTCCACCTCAGAGCCCTACCCGCGTCACTTCTTCTTCTTCTCTTCCTTCGCGGGCGCCGCAGCGGCCGGGGCCGCACCAGCAGCCGGAGCCGCACCAGCAGCCGGAGCCGCAGCGGCCGTCTCTTCTTCGCCGCGCACCTTCTCGGTGAAGATCGAGATCACGGTCTGCTCCGGGGCCAGGCGCGAGGCCACGCCTTCGGGGAGCGGGATCTTGCTGGCCGGCACGTGCGCGTCGAGGCCGAGCTCCGTCACGTCGAAGACCACCTTGACCGGGATCTTGTCGGGCAGGCAGCGGACCGGGAGCGTACGGAACACCTGGCGGAGGGTGCCGCCGAGGACCACGCCGGCGGCCTTGCCGGTGAGCTCGAGCGGGACTTCGACGTCGACCGGCTCGTCGAGCTTGATCTGCTGGAAGTCCGCGTGGAGCAGCTGGCGGCTCAGGGGGTGGTACTGATAGTCGCGGATCAGCGCCGTAATCTTGTCCTTACCCTCGACATCGAGCTCGAGCACGCTGTTGACGCCGAGATCGCTGACCAGGACCTTGATCAGCGCGGCCGGCGAGACCGCGAGCGCCTGAGCGGTGATGTTCTTGCCGTAGGCGACGGCGGGGATCAGACCCTCGCGACGGAGGCGCGACGACGCGCCCTTGCCGTTCTCTTGCCGACGGGTCGCGGTTACCTTGATGAGCTCCATGACTATTCTCCCGAATCCTCAAACGAACAGCGAGCTTACCGAGTCGCTGTTGTGAATGCGCCGGATCGCTTCTCCGAGGAGGCGGGCGATTGGCAGTACCTTGATCTTTCCGCAGGCTTTCGCCTCGGCGGAGAGCGGAATCGAATTGGTGACGACGACCTCCTCGAGCGGAGAGTCGACGATGCGCTGCACGGCCGGCCCGGAGAGCACGCCGTGCGTCGCGCAGGCGACCACGCGCCGGGCGCCCTTCTCCACGACCGCGCGCGCCGCGTTGGTCAGCGTGCCGGCGGTGTCGATGAGATCGTCGACGATGATGCAGTCCTTACCCGAAACATCGCCGATGATGTGCATCACCTCGCTCACGTTCGCGCGCTCGCGGCGCTTGTCGATGATGGCGAGCGAGGCGCCGAGGCGCTTCGAGTAGGCGCGCGTGCGCTCCACGCCGCCCGCGTCGGGCGAGATGAAAACGGCATTCTTGTCGAAGCGGACCTTGAGGTAGTCCTCGAGGAACACCGGCAGCGCGTACAGGTGGTCGAACGGGATGTTGAAGAAGCCCTGTATCTGTCCGGCGTGGAGATCCACGCAGACCACGCGCGTGACGCCCGCGGCGACCAGGAGGTCGGCCTCGAGCTTGGCGGTGATCGGCGTGCGGGGCGCGACCTTCCGGTCTTGCCGGGCGTAGCCGTAGTACGGGATGACCGCCGTGATGCCGGCTGCCGAGGCGCGCCGCAGGGCGTCGCACATGATCAGCAGCTCCATCAGGTTGTCGTTCACCGGCGAGGACGTCGGCTGAATGACGTAGACGTCGAGCCCGCGAACGTTCTCGCGGATCTCGCAGAAGGTCTCCCCGTCGCTGAAGCGGGACACCTTCGCCTCGCCGAGAGGCGTATCCAGATGCTTGGCAATCTCCTGCGCCAGCTCTGGATTGGCGTTACCGGTGAAGAGACAGACTCGCTTGACGGCCACGGCTACTCGGGCCCGACCGACGTAACCTCGCGAAAATACACGATTCGCACCAGGGGTCGTTCGGGAGCGCGAGAACTAGCAGCCAGGTCCCCTTCTGTCAACGGGCCGGGCCAGCGTGAACCGGGACGTCAGCGATAAGGGTTCTTGATACCCTCGTCCTCTTTCGCCTTCTTCGTGTGCTGGGAACCGGAGGCCGCCTTCGGCCTGGTGCTCCGGGGCGCAACCTGAGGGGGCGGCGCCGCCGACGGAGCCGCGGACGAGGCGGCTGGTGCCGCCGAGGCAGCCGGTTCGCTACTCGCGACGGGAGGCGGAGCAGTCACGGTGGCCGGGGGCGCGGGTGACTCGATCGCTTCCGTCGGGCGAGCCGCCACGCCTGGATCCGGGGGCCCCTTCTGGGCGGACTGCGCCACGAAGAAGCCGCCCGCGCCGAGCAGCCCCAAGAGCAGCAACCCACCGAGCACGAGAGGAACCCGGGAGCGTGGCTCGCCGCTGTGAGAAGAAAACGTCGGCCGCGTGAGGTTTCGCGAGGCGTCTTCTCCGGGGATAGCCATGGCCGCCGCGGAGACGCTCGACGAGGGAGCGCCGCCGAGCGAGAGCGGGTCCGGAAGGCTCGTCTCACTGCGAGCCAGCCAGGTGCGCACGGCCTCCCGCTGCTGCTCGATGTCGTGGCCCATGATCTCGCGCACGTAGTTCGCGAGTTCTCGCCCCGACGCGATGCCGTCTCGACCGGAGGCCGCCGCCTCCAGCGCGTCCGCGAACTGAGCGCAGCTCGAGTAGCGGCGCTCTCGATCTCGGTCGAGAGCGCGAGCGACCGCGGCCGAGAGCTCGAGGCTGATGGACGGCACTACCTCGTGCAGCGCCTTGACGGGCTCGGACATCACCCGAGAGAGCGTGGCCGCTTCGTTCTCGGCCTTGAACAGCCGGCGAGAAGCGAGCGCCTCCCACACCACGATGCCCGCCGAGAAGACGTCCGCGCGGCGATCGAGCTCCTCGACGCCCGAGGCTTGCTCCGGCGCCATGTAGGCGATCTTGCCCTTGAGCTGTCCCACGCGAGTGGCCGTCAAACGGCTGGCCGCGCGCGCCACGCCGAAATCGGTGATGCGCGCGACGCCGTCCGAACCGACCAGGATGTTTTGCGGTGAGACGTCCCGGTGCACCAGGTTCACTGGCGCGCCCTGATCGTCCCTGAGCTCGTGCGCAGCGTGCAACCCCGCGAGCGTGTCGATCATCACGCGCAGCACGACCGGCACCGGCAGCCGCCGACCCTGGCTCGCGCTGCGAGCGAGCAGACGCGCGAGCGTGTCCCCCTCGATGTACTCCATCACGAGGTAGTACCCGACGGGGTTCGCGTGAACCTCGAGGATGGGGACCACGTTCGGGTGGTGGATGCCCGCCGCCAGACGAGCTTCGTCGAGGAACATCTCGACGAACTCCGCCTCGCCGGCGAGGTGCGGGTGCAACCGCTTCATCGCGACGAAGCGCTGGAACCCGCCCACGCCCGTGAGTCGAGCGAGGTACACGGTGGCCATGCCGCCCGACGCGATCTCGCCGATCAGCTCGTAGCGATCTACCCGCTGTCGCCCTTTTTCAGGCTCGAAAAGCTTGGCGGCGACCACGATCGGTCAGAACCTCCCGCGGGCCCCGAGCCCGGCCCCGTCGAGCCCCACCCAGGGCTCGAGCTCGACGCGCCGAAACGCCTGGTTCGATCGCTGCTTTACGAGGTGTGCCTCGTCCTTGGCTCTCCCGCTCCAGTCGGTCGCTAGTGCGCCGACCAGGATGGTTGCCAGCCCGAGAGCCCCGGTGACGCCAATCAAGACGTTGGTGCGGTTCTGCTTGGCGACGCCGTCCTTGTAGAGCTGACAGTCCTCGTCGCTGCACTCGTTGCGCACGCGGTCGGCGCCGGGGTTGTTGATGGTATCGACGCCGCTCCAGATGGTCACTCCGCCGGCTACGGCGGTGAGACCAGCCCCGACCCAGAACACCGCGGGCGACCATCCGCTCCCCTTCTCCTTCGTCCCCTGGTCGTCAGCGGGTGAAGGCGAGGGATCGGGCTGTACGGAAACGGGATCGGGCTCGGGCGCGAGCGGCTTTACCGGGGCGTCGAAGACCACTTCACCGACGTTGGTCTCCACGGCTTCGACGGATTGAGTGGTCGTGCGCCCGTCACCGAAGTCCGCCACGACCGCGTGAGCGCCGGGCAAGAGGTAGACGGTGCGCTCCGTGGCTCTGGCGCCGTGAACGATCTTCGAGTCGGCGACGAGCTCGCACGGCTCCGCGCAGCTCACCTTGAGCTCGAAGAGCCCGGGCGTCGCTCTCTGGAGCACCTCGGTCGCGAGGGTGGTGAGCCCGGCGTTGTCGGAGTGCCGCGTGAGCGCGAGGGCCGCGAGGGTCGCGGCTCGATCGCTGTTCCCGGCTCGATCACGTGAACGGATCGCAAGCTCGAGGGCGGTCGCGCTCGGGGCGTTCGCGTCGGCCCGCTCGAACTGCTCTGCGGCCTCCTGGTACTGCTCGGCCTTGTAAGCCTCGCGACCGCGGTCGAACGCCTCGGCCGCCGCCCGAATCTGTGCCGGAGTAGGCTGCTCCTGGGCGCTCGCGATGGCGGGCGCCGCCATCAGGAGCACCGCCAAGGCGACGCTAGTCAGATACCTCATCGCAGTTACTGGACCTCCGAAGGTCGCTCCCTGGACAGGTTACACCTTAACGGCACAGCCTGCGAGCCGGCGCGCCTGGTTTTCGTGCACAAACGACGTTCGTGATTTGCGGCCGCTCCCCTTCGGGGAGAGTGGCCAGCGGTGTGCGCCAATGTGGGAGCATGTGCACGCGGGACGCGGTCATCGACGTGATGGGTCACGTCCCGCGTTGAGTCGGCTCACGACATCTCGACGAGCAGGCGATCGGGCTCCTGGAGCAGCCCGATGATTTCCTGAGCGAACAGTGCGCCGACGTCGCCGTCGATGATGCGGTGGTCGAAGGAGAAGCTGAGGAACATCACCTCTCCGATGACGATCTGATCGTTTCTTACGACCGGGCGCTTGCGGATGGCGTGGACCCCCATGATGCCCACCTCCGGGTAGAAGATGATGGGAGGAGCCATCAAGCCGCCGAGCTTGCCGAGCGAGCTCACGGTGAAGGTCGAGCCCCCGAGGTCCTCGCGGCCGAGCTTACCGTCGCGGGCGAGCTTGCCGAGCCGCTCGAGCTCGCGGGCGATCTCGATGATGCTGAGGCGATCCGCGTTGCGGAGGACCGGCACGATGAGGCCGGCCTCGGTCGCGGCCGCGATGCCGATGTCGTACTGCTTGCGGAGCACGTGCTCCATCGCGGAGTCGTCCACGACGGAGTTCAGCCGGGGGTGTTTCTTCAGCGCCGCCACCACCGCCTTGATGATGAACGGCAGGAAGGTGATCTTTACGCCCGCCTGGTCGGCGTAGGGCTTCACCCGATCCTTGAGCTTCACGAGCTCGCTGACGTCGACCTCGTCGATGTAGTTGAAATGCGCAGCCGTCCGCTTCGACCGCGACATGCTCTCGTAAATTCGCTTGCGCAGGCCGCGGATCGGCACGCGCTCGTCCCCGGCGACAGGAGCCGGCGGCGGCGCGGGCGGGAGCTCTTGCGCGGGGGCGCGGGCCTCTGCGGGGGCCGCTTTCGGTGCGGCCGCGGGAGCGCCGGAGGAGGCGTGGCGCTCCACGTCCTCGCGAGTCACGCGCCCGGCCGAGCCGCTCGGCTCGACCTTGCGCAAATCGACGCCGAGCTCGCGAGCGAGCTTGCGCGTGGCTGGCGCGGCCAGCGGCTTGTCGGCGAAGTAGTCGCTCGCCTGGGTCGCCTTCGCGGGCGCCATGCCGGGGAGATCTTCGCGGATGTCACCCACCGCCGAGGCCACGACCGGAGGCGCCGCTGGCGCGGGCTGGCTCGTCTTGGTCGGAGCTTCCTGGTGAGTGGCCGTGGGG
>JAEZYO010001055.1 GCA_023419055.1 Pseudomonadota bacterium
GTCCATTTTCGATCGGCGAAATGGTCGACGAAGGCGTGCTCGGACCGTTCTCGTCGGCTTCGGAGGGCTCAATGCTGCGACTGACAGACGAAGCAGTCGCCGCTCGGGCAAGGCTCGCGCACGACGCAGCTTCCGAGCTTGCCCGGCGCAAACTGGCAGGTCTCCCCGAACTTGCGGCACTCCGCGGGCTTGTTCTCGCTCGACTGCTGGGTGGGGCAGGCGGTGAGGAGGAGCGCCGGCAGGATCGCCAGACCTCTCGCGAATCGAGTCAAGATCATCCAAACCTCGGCCGGCGCACGCCAGCGACCATAGCACTAGGCAGGGCGGCCTCGGCGTTTCTCGATCAGGCTCGAGGACCGCGGAGGTTCGACGGCGGTCGTGGTAACCATTCTTTCGCGAAGGCTGGTGCATGCTCCGGGGACGCCTCGAACCTTGTCTGCTGCTGTTCGCCGCGCTGTCAGCGTGTCGGCAGCCTGCAAGTGATCGAGAGGTCACCTCGCGCTCGGCTGCTGTTGAGCCGAAGCCGACTCCGCCGGTGCCTCCGAGCGCTTCAGCGAGCCCGCCGAGATCGCGTGTCGCCGAGCTGCAACGGCAGCTTCAGCAGCATGAGTTCTTCGTCCAGGTCGAGGACTCGCCCGAGGCGAAGGTTGAGCCGCGGGCAATATCCGTTCTTCGTGACTTGAAAACGGAGCTCCTGAAGTCGATCGAGAGCTCCTTGCCGCGTGTCGTCGACTCGCCGGATCCGACAGCGGCACTTCGCGAGCGAATGATCGACCTGGGCGTCGAGTGGGCCGGCGAAGGATGGAAGGACGGGGTGGTGGACGCCGAGGTGGCTGCACTCCCGAAGCATCGTGATCGCTGGCTGGTGAACACGTGCGTCCTGCTCGCGCCGGGATCGGACTGCGTTCTCTCCGTGTACGAGCGCCGGCAGGGGCAACTGAGAACCGTGCTCGTGCTTCGCAACGACGGATACGCCTCGATCACGGGCGCCATGCACGCCCTCCAGGTCACGGCGTCTCCGCCCGATGCGCGCGATGGCTTCTACGTGCTCGAAGCCCATACGTTTCCCTGGCCGTCCTCGCGCTTTCGTCAGTTCACGTACCGCGCGTTCGCGCTCGGAGCCACGCCGGACCAGCCGGTATTTCTCGGCGGCGCAGCCGCCTACGGCGATTGGATGAACGGCTTCGAGCTCTCGGCGGAGGAGCGGAGCTTCAGCGTCGGCTTCGACGTCATGAGCGAAAAGCTGCCGGATCTGGCTGCTCCGGTGGTCCACCGCTTTAGGCGTAGCGGCGCTCGCTTCGTTCCCGCGACGCCGGGCGTCGATGTCCTTCCGCCTGCCGGGACCTGGCCGAACTCCGCTAGCGCGAAGTCGCCGTGATCCGCTACTTGGCCTTCGGCAGGGCGATCTTGCCGAGCGGCGCCGTGCTCGACGCGGCGCGCTTCATGGCCTCGAGGATCTCCGGGTGGAGCACCTCGTTCGTGCTGCGATCGAACAGGCCGAACTTCTCGCCACCGCTGCCGCGTCCGCCGTTGTCCCAGTAGATCGGCAGGATGCCGCGCTCGGCGGCGGCCTGGGTCACGTACTCCATGTAGTAGCGGCGGTAGTCCTCGTAACCCGCCTGGTTGGTCGCGCCGTACTCGCCGATCAACACGGGGATCCCCTTGTCGATGTACGTCGCCTTCAGCTTGTCGAACTGCTTGACCACGAAGTCTTCCTGACCCCAGTCGTCGCGGCCGGGCGACGCGCTGCCCCAGGTGTGCACCTTGGCCTGGAGCGCGTAGAGGTACGGGTCGTAGTAGTGCACCGAGAGGATGATGCGGTTCGGCGTCGGATCCTTCGGCAGGGCGAAGCCCTTCAGAGTGTGATCGATGTTGGTGTTGTAGCCGGGGACGACCAGGTGGCGCTGGTCGTTGTTGCCGCCGCTCTTTCGCACCAGGTCCACGAACGTCTGGTTGAGCTCGTTGACGAACGTGAAATGGCGCGGATCCGGCTCGCCATAGCCGTCGTGGATCTCGTTCATCGACTCGAACAAGAGCTCCTCACCGGCCCCGGAGAAGTGCCGGGCGATCTGCGTCCACACCGTGACGAAGCGCGCGCGCACGGCGGCGTTGTTCGCCTCGGTTGTCTGGCCCTTCTCGTCGTTGAGCGTGAGCCACTCCACTTCCTTGAAGTTGTCGGCGCCGTCGTGGTGCAAATTGATGATCGCGTAGAGCCCGGCCTCGCGCGCGTAACCCACGACCTCGTCCACTCGCTTCATCCAGTCCGGGTCGATGACGAAGTCCGGTCCCGGCCCCGTGTGCTTGGTCCAGGTGACGGGGATGCGCACCACGTCGAAGCCGGCCGCCTTGACCGCCTTCAGGAGCTCGGGCTTCACCTTGGGGTTGCCCCATGCCGTCTCGTTCTCCGGCGCGTCGAGAGCGTTACCGAGGTTCCAGCCGAGATCGAGCGTCGCGAGGAGCTCCGCCGACGTGTGCTTGAACTCGCGAGGCCCCGTGACGATGGGTTCGTCGCTCTGCCCGGCGCTCTGCCCCGACGCCTGAGCTCCCGCGGCGTCCGGCGCCTTGGGCGGCGGCGCGACGCACGCGTTCAAGAACAGCGCGACGCACGCGCCCAGGAACGAACCCCTCGACAACTCGACTACGGCGCTCGGTTTCACGGCGCGACGTATAGCGTGGAGCTTCGAGGAAGGAGCCGCTGGTAGCGCTAACCGGTCACTCTCGGACTACCTTTGATCGACACGGCGGGGCGAAGGGCGCGTCTCTCGAGCTCACTCGAGCTCGAGCTCGCTCGGATGGCGCGGAAAGCCGGTGACGAAGCTCATGGTGTAGCGCGCGTTGATCTCCGAGAGCGCGCAGAAGCCGTCCCGATGGCGATACGCGTCGATCCCGAAGGGCCCGAAGTAGTTAGCTTCGGCGAGCGCCTGCGCGACCTTCTCACCCTGAGCAAGCAGCGTCGCTTCGTCCGCGCCGAGCTCGCCCCCCTTGGCGAGGCGCACCCCCTTGAACACTCCTCGGTTGCTGACCTCCTGAACGCAGGCGCGCCCGAGCTCGAAGCGGTGATCTCGCCAGACGAAGCCGTGCAGGCTCACCTCGAGGAGTGGTTCGACCAGCGGCTCGACGATGAGGCCGTCCGCCTCGAGCGAGGCGTCGATCCAGTTTTGCTCTTTCTCGCTGAGGGGGCGCTCGAGGTAGGCGCGGAGCTGGCCGCGGCCGGCGAAGGCGAGCGGACGCTTGAAAAGCCAGGAGCGCTCGTGACGGCGGAGCAAGGCATCGATGTCGGAGCGTTGCTCGAAATAGTGTTGCTCGGGCAGGCCGCCACCGAGCTCGTGGGCGAAGCGGCGGTGATTCACGCGTCGGATCACGTCGACGCTGGGGTGCGGCTCGGGCGTGACGCCGAGCGCCTGGAAGCGCGCGATGGCCCGCGGAGTCGGGCACCAGGCGCGTCCGACGAACCGCCGAGGATCGAAGGTGGCGAGCGTGGCCGTCTCGCGCAGCAGGAGATCGTCTTCGTGGAGCAAGGCGCGAGAGGAGGCGCCGAAGAGCTCGAGCTGGCTCAAGAGCTTGCTGCTCGGCGTGTAGCCCGGGCCGCCGCGCGAGAGCTCGTACTCGGCGTCGAGGTTCAGGAGCCAGGCGAAGCGCTTTTGCACGCTCACTCCGCGGAGACGGCGGAGACCGCCGGGCGGCCCTTGGGATCGGGCACGTAGCGCTCGAGCGCGCTCAAGAAGTCCTCGGGCATGCCCGCACGCCGGCGCGCCGTGCGAGCGAGCGGCTCGCCGCGCAGCACCCAGGGCGAGATGGGCGGCGGGAGGGCGGCGACCCAGGTCTCGAAGTCACAGCCGCCGGTCCAGCGCTCGAACCAATACGTGCCGAAGCTCACGTGGGCGAGCTCTTCGAGCGCGATGCGCTCCTGGATGAGCGCGCCGGTCTCGTCTCCGACCGCGCGGAAGCGCTCGGCGAAGTTCGCGGCGTGCTCGAGGTTCGCGGCTTCGAGCCCCATCCCCATGAGTGACACGAAGGCGAGCTTGTCGGGGCAAGAAGGGACGCGCTTCCAGAACCACTCTCGGATCCCGAACTCCCCGACGCGCGCGCCGAGCGCCTCGATGTGCTCGCGGTACAGGTTCATGTGCCGGATCTCGTCCAGGCAGATGCGCAAGAGCCCGCGACGAAACTCGAGCTCGGCGTCAGCGAAGGCGAGGATGGCCCAGCACATGAGCTCGGCGGCCTGGAGCTCGTGGTGCAAGAAGGCGTGCAGCGTGCGCGCGCGGTAGTGCGCCTCCTTCATCGCTTCGAGCTTGGGCGTGCGCTCGCCGCGACGCGCGGCGCGGAACTCCGGCGGCCGCCCCGGGCGCTCGAGGCGAACCGGCACCGCGTTCTCGCGAAAGGACGCGGGCGGGCGCGACGGCGCGAGCTTCTCGCCGAGGTCGGAGGTGAGGACGTAGTGCTCCGCCCAGGCTTCGACGTCGAGGAAGGGGGAGTGGTGAGGCTCGGACAACGCCGCGAGTCTAGCCCGAGCCGGCGCCGAGGCGAGCTACTCGGAGACGAAGCCGTTCCGAGCGTGCGTGCCGTCGCAGAAGGGCTTGTTCGCCGAGCCGCCGCAGCGACAGAGCGCCGTCCGCGTGGTGCGGTTCACCGTGCGGCCGGTACCGGAGCAGATCTCGAGGTTGCCGAGCACGACGAGGGGTCCGTTGAGCTGCGGTCGGATCTCGAGCCGGCCGTTGCGCGCGGCGAGCGGCGTGGACTCTTGGGTCGGAGGCTCACCGCTCGCGTTGAAGGCGATCTCCTTGTGAGTGCCGTCGCAGTAGGGCTTGTTTTTGGAGGCGCCGCAGCGACAGAGCGTGACTCGCAGGCCCGGCCCCTTGCCGGCGATGTCGTGATC
>JAEZYO010000062.1 GCA_023419055.1 Pseudomonadota bacterium
CCATAGACCAAGCCGGTGCTCGTGAAGACGAAGCGCTTCACGCGGGCCGCTTCCGCGACCTGTCCGAGGTGCTGCGTGCCGAGATCGTTGACGGCGTGTGCTTGTTCGGGAGTCGCGCCGCGAAAGAAGGCAGCGCAGTGGACGATGGCATCGACGCCGTGTACCGCGGCCGCGAGCGAGTTCACATCGAGCAGATCGCCCTGGACGAGCTCGATGCCGAGCTCGCGCAGGCCGGCGGCGCGAGCCGGCTGGCGCACGACGGCGCGGACTTGGTCTCCGCGCTGGGCGAGGCGTTTGGCGAGTCGGCTACCGACCTTTCCGGTGGCGCCGGTGACGAGGATCTTCATGCTCGGAACATGGCGCCCTGCACTCGCCGACGATTGGAAGAAACGGACAAGCGCGCTCCTCTTCTTGCGCTACCGCCGAGCGCGCGAGAAAATGATCGCATGTTCCTCGGCGCCGCCGACCACACTTGCCTTTCACCGGGAGCGCCGACCGCGTCGGCCGTCGCGGCGTTGCTCGTGGAGGATTTCGACCGTGACATGCCGCGGGTGTCGATCCCGCGAGCGGAGAGTCACGTCATCGTTCGCTTCGGCCCCTCGGCACGGAGCGGCCTCGACGTGTACGCGTTCGGCCCACAGCAGCGCGCGCGTCGAAAGCTCATCGGCCGCGGGCAACGCGCGGTGAGCGCCCGGCTTCACTTGGGCGCGCACGAAGCCGTGCTCGGCACGTCGGCCTCCGCCATCACCGGGCGCGTCGTACCCCTCGAGGACCTGTGGGGGCGCGCCGCGACCGAGCGACTCACCGATCGGCTCGCCGGTGCCTGCGACTCGATCGATGCGGCCAGAATTCTGGAGAATGCAATCGGCGAACGCCTGTCGCGCGCGAGTGGATGTCGAGCCCCGGCGCGGCTCGCGCTCGACGCCGCCGACCGGCTGACGAGCGCGAGCGTGAACGACGTCGCTTCCGACCTAGGCGTGAGCGAGCGCCATCTTCGCCGAGTGTTCCGTGAAACGTTCGGCGTGAACCCCAAGGCTTTCGCGAAGCTTTCGCGCTTCCACCGAGCGCTGAGCGCCGCCCGCGAGGACGGACACGCGACCTGGGCGAGCATCGCCGCCGCCGTCGGTTACTACGATCAAGCGCACCTCATCGCTGAGTTTCGCGTGATCGCCGGCGTCACGCCGCAAGCGCTCCTCGGCGAGCTCCGCGCGGCGTTGTCGGGTGGCTAGCGAACTTCGGCCGCCTACTTCGCGCCGCGACGCGCTAAGAGCCGTAGGTCAGCAGCGAAAGAATGCCGCAATTCCCACGTTTGGCGCGACTGTTGCTTGTTCTGCCGCGCGTCCTCCCTCGGCCGGCGATTACCTCGTAAAACGAGCCCTCCTCGGCAGCGGAGGGTGGCAGCGCGATCCGGATCTGGCACAGCGGCACAACCCGCCAACTAACCCAACAAGGAGTCATCCACGTGCGCACCCGAGCCATTGCGTCCACCCTCGTTGCTCTCGGCTGGTTGGTGGCCTGTTCCGGTTCCGCCGAACGGAGCGAACCGAATCTCGGCGAACCCAAAGGTGACGTGTCCGAGGATGTCGGGACCCCAGTTCAGGTCGAGGTCCAGACCGCCGCTCTCACCGAGCTCGAGGCCGCGGTGGCGACGGCGAAGCAGCAGGATGCTGCGTCCTTGCTGGCGGCCTATCCCGTGTCGTTCTCAGGCGAGCTCGGGTACAGCCTCGAAGGGGTTCAGAACCTCGAGCTGATTCAGTCGTCCGAGCTGCGCCTGAGCGATGCCGAACTCGAGAAGCTCGCTCAGAACGGCTTCGTGATTTCGAGCCGCCTTGCCTACCCCAGCTTTCCCTACGCCTACGCTGCCATCTACGTCCACGATCTGCCCGTGTTCGTGAGCGGCGACATGGTGCTCGAAGCGCTGCACCGCTCCTACGACGACATCCTGCAGGCCGTCGAACAGCAGGCTTTGATTCCGCGTGTCTCGCGGCTCCTCGCGGCCATGCGGGAGAAACTCTCGACCGGCGCGGCGCCGCTCTCCGCGCAGACGGCGGCGGATGCGGACTTCTATCTCACGGTGGCCTACAGCTTGCTCACGGGTGTCGCCCAAGCGCCGGTTGCGGGCGCGAGCGCGGGCGAGGTCGCATCGTTCCTGGCTCACGCAGAGGCTGCTGACGGCGAACAACAGAAGTCCATGTTCGGCGTGCTGCGTCGCTTCGACTTCTCCCAGTTCAAGCCGCGCGGCCATTACACCGACAGCCCCGAGCTCGAGCGCTACTTCCGGGCGATGATGTGGATGGGCCGGATCGACTTCCGGATGATCGAAACCACCGGAGACGGCGCGCGCGTGTTTCGGCGCCGGCAGCTCGAGGCGGCGCTCGGCTTGCGGTCGCTGATGCAGGGCGCTTCCGAGGATTGGGCCAGCGTCGATCGCACCATCACGGCCTTCGTCGGGGAGCACGACTACATGACGCCGCCCGAGCTCGACGAGCTCTTGAGCGACCTCGGCGTGAGTGACCTCGGCGGGCTCGCCGCGATCGACGACGGCACGATAGCTCGAGCCATCATCGACGGGCATTACGGTGAGCAACGCATCGCGAGCCACGTCATGCGGAAGGAAGGCGGTGGTGGGACGTTCCCTCTCAACGCAAGCTTTGCGTTCTTCGGGCAGCGCTACGTGATCGACAGTCACGTGTTTTCGAACGTCGTGTACGATCGCACCGCGAAGCGCGTCGTCCCGGACCCGCTCGACGTCGCGTTCGCGGCCCTGAAGAACGATCACGCGCTCGGCTTGCTCGCGCCCGAGCTCGAAGAATGGGGATATGCCGGCGAACTGGCTGCCGTTCGCACCATCGCCGACGCGCACTCCGAGGAGTACTGGGAAGGGAGTCTGTACACGTCGTGGCTCGGCGCGTTGCAGACGCTCTCCGCCAACGCGGCGACTGGAGGGCCCGTCGCGGAGGGGCTCCCGAGCGTGGCGCGCACCGAGGCTTGGGGCCGGCGGCTCCTGAACACCCAGCTCGGGTCCTGGGCAGAGCTGCGACACGATACGATCTTGTACGCGAAGCAGTCGTACACGGGCGGCGTTGGTTGTGACTTCCCCGACGCCTACGTCGACCCCTACCCCGAGCTGTTCTACGAGATCGCGAAGCTCGCCCATCTCGGCGGTGCCCTGGTGGGGACCGATCTTACCGAGAGCCCTCTCCTCGCCGAGAGTATCGACGCCTACTTCGGTAACCTTGCGCGCATCGCCACCACGCTGGGAGAGATGGCCGAGGCGCAGCGCAGCGGCATGCCACACTCGGCAGAACATTTGACCTTCATCAAGCAGGCGATCCACATCGAAGGTGGCGGCAGCGGCGATCCTTGGCAAACGGGTTGGTACAAGGATCTGTTCTTCAATCCCGACGACGGTCTGAAGCGCGACCCGACCATCGCTGACGTCCACACCGACATCGGCGGGGACCTGCCGGTTCCCCGCGCAGCCTCCGTGCTCCACGTCGGGACCGGTGATCCTCGCATGATGGTCATGACCGTCGACACCTGTCAGGGGCCACGTGCTTACGCAGGCGCCGTGTTCGCGTACCACGAGCACCTGGCCGAGGGCTTCACGCGTCTCACCGACGAAGAGTGGGCCCGAAAGCTCAACGAGGACCCGCCGGCAGAAGTGCCTTGGATGACACCAGTGCTGGCAGAGTAGCCTCGAGAAGCGCGTCGTCGCGGGTAAGCTCGATGGTCTGCTCGATGCTGAGCCCGGCCAAGAATTCGCGGTCGTGGCTCGCGACGACGAGACCCCCCGGCCAGAGCCGCAGCGCCTCCTCCAGGGCACGCATGCCAACGAGATCGAGGCTCACGGTGGGCTCGTCGAGCACGAGCAGCTCCAC
>JAEZYO010000067.1 GCA_023419055.1 Pseudomonadota bacterium
TTCTTGGGCAGTGCGCGTCCGACCTCGTCGGCCACGGCCTGGGCCCCCACGCGCTTCTGCAACGCGATGTAGAAAGACGCGCGGTCGTGCCAATGACGCGTTTCCTGGTCCCCGCTGCCGAGCTGGATGGCGCGCGCCAGGACCTTCTCGCTCCGCTGCGCGTCGCCCCGGCGCAGCAAGACTTCTCCCAGGTAGCGGAAAGGCCGCGCATCCTGGCCGTTGGCCTTACCGGCCGACACGAACGACGCCTGCGCTTCCGCGAGCATCGAGAGATCGAGGTACATGCGGCCGACGGCGACCATCACGTCGACGTCGCGCGCGTGCCAGGTCTCGGCCGAGCTCGCGACTTCCTTGACCAGGTCGTCACGCTTCGTCGCGCCGAGGTAGGAGCAAAGAGCGATCGTCGCTTCAGCGTCGGGATTCGCCCGCCATGCCGCCAAGAGGTCGTCCAGAGCGCCCATCTAGACGCCCAAGAATACTCGGCTTCAGTGACAAGAGGAGGGCTAACGTTCCGGTGAGCGAAAGCTTTGACGCAGAGTGATCTCCGGCGCTCCACGCGCCCACTCCCCGAAACATTCCAAACACGGCCCAACTATGGCTGAAAAGCCGACGGCGCTAGCCAACAGAGCCGAATCGTGGCACCGCTCAGCCCGGCCGAAAAGCCCCCGGCCGTACGGACGAGCAAGCATGTGTGGAGTGTTCGGCATTTACGGTCACCCTGAAGCGGCAAACCTTACGTACCTCGGACTACACGCGCTTCAGCATCGCGGACAGGAAAGCGCAGGCATCGCGACCAGCGACGGACGGCAGCTCAGCCTGCACCGTGGAATGGGCCATGTCATCGACGTCTTTCCCACGGCCCAGATCGAACGCCTGAAGGGTGAGAATGCGATCGGTCACGTGCGCTATTCGACGGCGGGCGGGTCGATGCTCAAAAACGCCCAGCCGATCGCGGTCGAATATTCACGCGGCTCGATCGCGGTCGCCCACAACGGCAACCTGACGAACGCCGAGACGATGCGCGAAACTCTGGAGGGTCGCGGCTCGATCTTCCAGAGCACCAGCGACACCGAGGTGGTCGTGCATCTGGTCGCGATCAGCAAGCAGCGCGCGCCCGAGGATCGCGTCGCGGACGCGCTCTCCCAGGTCCAGGGCGCCTACTCGATCCTCTGCCTCACGCCCACATCGATGATCGCGGCGCGCGACCCGATGGGGCTCCGCCCGCTCTGCCTCGGCCGTATGCGCAACGGCGCCTGGGTCGTCGCGAGCGAGCCGTCGAGCCTCGACCTCATCGACGCGACCTTCGAGCGCGACATCGAGCCCGGTGAGCTCGTGATCATCGACGACGACGGACTCCGCAGCACGCACCCGTTCCAGTCGCAGCCGCGCCACTCGTGCATCTTCGAGTACGTCTACTTCGCGCGCCCCGACTCGAACCTCGACGGCATCAGCGTGTACGAAGCGCGCAAGAACCTCGGCCGCGCGCTCGCCACCGAGCACCCCGTCGAGGCCGACGTCGTGATCCCCGTGCCGGACTCCGGCGTGCCCGCGACCATCGGCTACGCCGAAGCCTCGAAGATCCCGTTCGAGCTCGGCCTGGTGCGTAGCCACTACGTCGGCCGCACCTTCCTCGAGCCGCAGCAGAGCATCCGCCACTTCGGAGTGCGGTTGAAGCTGAACCCGATCAGCGCCACCCTGCGCGGGAAGCGCGTCGTGGTCGTGGACGACAGCATCGTGCGCGGCACCACTAGCCGCAAGATCGTGAAGATGCTGCGAGACGCAGGCGCCGCCGAGGTGCACATGCGCATCTCGAGCCCGCCCACGATGTGGCCCTGCTATTACGGCATCGACACGCCGACGCGCGCCGAGCTCATCGCCTCGAGCCACAGCGTCGACGAGATCAACCAGTACATCACGAGCGACACGCTCCAGTACCTCTCGCTCGACGGCATGCGAGACTCCGTCGTCAAGGCGACGAGCGAGAGCGCCGGACGGCACCCGAAGTCGCTGCCGGTCGTGAACCAGCCGCTCCACACGGGCTCGTTCTGTACTGCCTGCTGGACCGGCGAGTATCCGATCGCGTTTACGCCGCCTCCCAAGCAGCGACAGATGCGCCTCCTTGACATCTAGATAGGTCGGTTCTGCGATCGGTTTATTTTTTGTTTTGGTAGTCGCTCGTCGATGTGCCCTGCGTCGAGCGCAACGGGCCAGGCGGCAGGCGCCCGGCCTCGCCGGCTTTCGTTTGGGTCGTGGCCTTGTTGGACGATCGAGATCTGGTCTCCCAAGACTTATCCCGTCGTCGCGCGCCCCCTCCGGGGGCGGGGGCTCGCTGCGCTCGCGGCGACGGGACACCTCGATGCTGGCCGCATCGGGATGCCTCGGTGCGGCGAGCGTTGTCGGCCCGCGCCGACCGCTCGCACGGATGGTGACCTCGGCGCGGCGCGCGTTGTCGGCTCGCGCCGACCGCTCGCACGGATGGTGACCTCGACGTGGGCGCGCGTTGTCGGCTCACGCCGACCGCTCGTTCATGATGGTGACCCCGAGGCGGCGCGCGTTGTCGGCTGCGCCGACCGCTCGCACGGATGGTGACCTCGACGCGGGCGCGCGTTGTCGGCTCGCGCCGACCGCTCGCACGGATGGTGACCCCGACGGCGGCGCGCGTTGTCGGCTCGCGCCGACCGCTCGCACGGATGGTGAC
>JAEZYO010000638.1 GCA_023419055.1 Pseudomonadota bacterium
GTGCACGCGGGCGGGCTCGAGTGAGCCCAAAAGGAGGCGCTGCAGCCGCGCTCGATGAATCGCCACCATCGGCGCGCCGAGCTCTCGCTTCAAGAAGTCGAGCGGCACCGAGTGCAAGACCTTGCCCGACGCTGCGCGCCCCGAAGCCCGCTCGATCTCCTTACCCTCGGAGAGAACCGCCTGGTCTAGCCCGAGGCTGCCGAGCGCGCGCATGGCTCCCGCTTGCATCACGATGCCCGCGCCGACCTGCCGAACTTCCGGAGCTCGTTCGTAGAGCTCGAACGAGATGCCGCGCGCGGCGAGAGCGCGTGCCAGCGCGGTGCCGCCGATGCCGGCGCCGATGATCAGGACTTGGTGCTCGACCCTCATCCTTGCGAACCCTCCGCGCTCGGCGGCGAACTCTGCCGCCGAGGATGGCACCGGGGTGCCCTTTGGAGCCGACTCCGGGATTTGAACCCGGGACCTCCGCTTTACGAAAGCGATGCTCTACCGCTGAGCTAAGTCGGCGAGGGAGCGGGAGGATACGCGTGCGCGTTCCCTAGTCAAGCGTTCCGCATCGAACCACGTCCGAACGGCTCAGGATCCGCTCGCGCCGAGGCCCTCCGCGGGATAAGGTCCCGCCACCTACCAAGATGACGCCTCCGATCGCGGGTTTCAGGTTTTCGGCTGTTTCTGCAGGGATTCGCAAAGACGGGCGCGTCGACGTGGCGCTCGCTGCGGCCGATCGCCCGGTAACCGCGGCCGGGGTCTTCACGCGAAACTTGGTCCGGGCTGCCCCCGTCGTCGTGGCGGAGGAGCGCGTCCAGCTCGGCCTGTCGCGCGCCGTGCTGGTCAACGCGGGCTGCGCCAACGCCTGCACCGGCGAGCCCGGCCACCGAGCCACGCTCGAAACAACCCGCGGGGTGGCGCTCGCGCTCGGGGCCGACGAAAAAGAGGTCCTGCCCGCCTCCACGGGCGTGATCGGCGCGGTGCTCCCGGCGGACAAGATCCTCGCGAAGACGGGCGAGCTCGTGGAGCGCCTGTCCCCCGAAGGGGTGGATGATTTCGCGCTCGCCATCTGCACGACCGATCGCTGGCCCAAGGTCGCCTCGGCGACGCTGCCGAACGGCGCGCGAGTCCTCGGCATCGGCAAGGGCGCCGGGATGATCCACCCCGACGTGGGTCCGCCCCAGGCGACGATGCTGGTGTTCCTGTTCACCGACGCGGTCGTCGCTCGGGCAGACCTCGCTCGGGCGCTCTTCGCCGCGGCGGATCGAACCTTCAACGCCATCACGGTGGACGGCGACACGAGCACCAACGACAGCGTGATCGCGCTCGCGTCGGGCGCGTCGGGTCTGTCCGCCACGGCCGACGAGCTTTCGCCCGCCCTCGCTGAGGTGTGCGGCTCGCTCGCTCGCTCGATGGTGCGAGACGGGGAAGGCGCCGAACACGCGATCGAGATCAAGGTGTCCGGTCTCGGAACCGAAGAGTCCGCGCGCACCGTCGCGCGCACGGTGGCGACCTCGCTGCTCGTGAAGACGGCGCTGTTCGGAAACGACGCGAACTGGGGCCGCCTGCTCGCGGCCGCCGGTCGCTCGGGTGTGCGCTTCAATCCCGCGCAAGCGCGGATCGCCATCGCGGACGTCGAGATCGTGCGGGCGGGACTCGCCGTCGGCGGCGAGGCCGAAGCCGAGGCGCAACGGCGCATGGCGAAGCAAGAGGCGTACACGGTGGAGCTCTCGCTCGGCGGGGGCCCGGGTTCCTTCAGCTACTTCACGAGCGACCTCGGCCACAGCTACGTGGACGTGAATGCGGGCTACCGCTCGTAGCGCCCTCGCGCTCACGTTCGCGCTCTTCGCCTGCTCTCCGCAGCGCGGCACGATCGGGGCGGTGGTCGGGCAGGCCCCGGACGGCAGGCTCTACGTCCGAGAGACGCCGAGCGGGCTCGCCGCCGAGAAGGCGGGGCTCCGTCCGGACGACGAGATCCTCCTCATCGACGGGCGAGACGTCCGAGCCCTCACCCCGCAGCAAGTCCACGAGCTCTTGAGCGGTGACGTGGGCGACCCGGTCAAGCTCACTCTGGTGCGGGGCGAAGAAGTGCTGCGCGTCACGCTGCGCCGAACGGCGGCGCGCAAACACCGCGTGAACGAAGCGGGAGAAGCGGAGTAGGATGGCGGCGTGGCTCTCGGCTCGAGCGAGCTCTTCGAACTCTTTCTAGCGCTCGCTCCCGCGCGCCTCGGAGCGGCCCGGGGCGCGCTCGAGCCCGCCGACGAGCAAGAGCGCGCGGCCGAGCTCGGCGCGAGCCTGATCCCCTTCGCCGTCGACGCGACGCTGCTCGGAGCCGATGGCTTGGCGGAGCTCGCCCGCGTGGTGGCCGAGAGCGCGTCGGCTCCGCGTGCCGAACTGGACGCCGCGCTGGACGAGCTCGAACGAGCCGCCGCGGCGCTCGAACACGGGGACGCTTCGGGAGCGCGTACTGACGAGTCACGCCTGCTCGAGCTCGCGGCGGGGCTCGGACGCGCAAAGGCGCCGGAGCGAGCGCCGGTCGCCGAGTCGCTCCCCTCGCCCGACGCAAACGTCACCGATCCCGAGAGCGTCTGGGCGCCGGATCTACCCGAGGACATGTTGGGCGCCTTCCTGGACGAGTGCGTCGAGCGCACCGAGGCGCTCTCCGAGCGGTTGCTCGCGCTCGAACAACGGGGGGCGGAGCGCGAGCTCGTAGACGAGATTTTCCGCGATCTCCACACCCTCAAGGGCTCGAGCGGGTTCGCAGGGCTCGCGAAGATGAACCGCGTGGCCCACCGCGCGGAAGATCTCGTCGGCGAGCTCCGCGACGGCAAGCGCCCGCTCGATCGCCCGCTCGTGAGCGCGCTGCTGGAGACGCTCGACGTGCTGCGCGCGATCCTCGCGCGGGCGCGAGACCGGCGACCCATCGACGTGGACGTGAGCGCCCTCCTCGCGCGACTCTCGGATCCAGCGCTCGCCGAGACCGCGGCGCGAGCACCGGAGCGGCCCCCCGCCGAAGCCCCGGCGCGCGCCCCGACCGAACCCGCGAAATCGGGCGGAGGTGGCGGTCAGGGGACGCTGCGCATCGAGTTCGAGAAGGTCGATCGCCTCCTCAACCTGGTGGGTGAAATCGTGCTCGCGCGGGGCCGCCTTCACAGCGCCTCCGAGCTCCAGGAGGGCGTCCTCCATGAAGTGGCCCAGCTCCGCAAGCGCGTCATTTCCGGCGGCGGCGGCCCGGAAGAGTCTCTCGCCGACGAGCTCGAACGCACCGAGCGGGTCCTCCGGGACAACTACCGCGATCTCGACGCCGGGCTCGGCGGGCTCGGGCTCGCAGTGGGCCAGCTGCGTGACACGGTGATGAAGCTCCGAATGGTGCCGATCGCGCGGCTGTTCGGGAAGTACCAGCGCACGGTGCGCGAGCTCTCGCACCGCCTCGGCAAGGAGGTCACGGTCGAGCTCAGGGGCGCCGAGACCGAGCTCGACAAGGTGCTGGTCGAGCGGCTCGAAGATCCGATGCTGCACCTGGTGCGAAACGCGGTCGACCACGGCATCGAGCTCCCGGACGCGCGCCGCGCGGCGGGCAAGCCTAAGGTGGGCCGCCTCTTGCTGGAGGCGGGCCAGCGCGGCGGACAGATCTTCGTGCGCGTCAGTGACGACGGACGTGGTCTCGACGCCGTTCGCTTGAGAGCCAAGGCGGTGGAAAAAGGGCTGCTCAGCGAGAGCGCGGCCTCCTCTCTGAGTGAACGGGAGGCTTACGAGCTCATCTTTCATCCCGGCTTCTCCACGGCAGATCGGCTGTCGGACGTGTCCGGGCGCGGCGTGGGGATGGACGTCGTGCGGTCCACGATCGCCGGTCTGAAGGGCAGCATCGACATCGAGTCCGCGCTCGGACGGGGCACGACGTTCGAGCTCGCGCTGCCACTCACGCTCGCCATCTCGCAGGTCTTGACGGCCCGCGTCGGCGGCGAGGTGGTCGCCATCCCGCTCGATTCAGTCGTCAACGCGCAGAACCTCGCGCCCTCCGAGCTCGAGACCGTGGCGGCGGGCACGTGCCTCCGCCAGGGCGACGAGCTCGTCCCGGCGCTCGATCTCGCGAGCGCGCTCGGGGTTTCCGGGGTCTCCCTCGGGCAGCCCGCGCAGAAGAGCGCGGTGGTGGTGGCGATAGGCGCGACCAAGGTCGCGCTGCTCGTCCAGCAGGTGCTCGGCCGACACGAGATCGTGATCAAGTCGCTCGGCCCGATGTTGACGCGCGCTCCGTGCGTCGCGGGCGCGGCATTGATCGGTGATCGCATGGTCCTGGTGCTCGATCTGTGGGACGTGCTCTCGCGCGACCGCGGCGGGGGGTCGCGCAGAGCCGCGGCTCGGCCGACGTTCCGCGCTCGTGGGCGCGTGCTCGTCGCCGAGGACAGTGACGTGCTGCGCGAGAGCATCCGGCGCGAGCTCGAGGGCGCGGGCTTCGAGGTCTCGGCCGCGCGCGACGGCCAGGAGGCGCTGGACCTCGCCGCCGGCGCCCGCTTCGACGCGGTGTGCACGGACGTCGTCATGCCGCGCCTCGATGGCTACGAGCTCACGCGCCGGCTGCGGCAGACGCCGGGCTACGCGGAAGTTCCCATCGTCATGGTCACCAGCAAAGAAGCTCGACTAGACGCGCTACGGGGGCTCGACGCGGGAGCTTCTGCCTACCTGAAGAAGCCGGTGGACGCGGACGAGCTGATTCGAACGCTGCTCGGATTGTTATCCCGTTTGGCCCCGGCAGCGAGGCGAGCACCCGAATCGCCCCCAACCGCCGAGTAACCCGCCAATCAGCTGACGGCGAATTATCGGCCAAATGCGACGAAGGGGGTACTTCCTCATGGCGAAAACCATGCTACGGTCCCGGCGCTTTTGAAGGGGCTCAGGTGCCCCCCGACGAGCCGGGCCTTTCGCCCGCGAGCAGGAAGCCACGATGACCTCATACCTCTTCACGTCCGAGTCCGTTACCGAAGGCCACCCCGACAAGGTTTGCGACGCCGTCTCCGATGCCGTGCTCGACGCCGCGCTGAGCGGTGACAAGTACAGCCGCGTCGCTTGTGAGACGCTCTGCAAGACGGGCTTCGTCGTGATCGCCGGTGAGATCACCACCAAGAGCTCCATCGACTTCGGCAAGCTCGCGCGCAGCGTCATCAAGGACATCGGCTACACCGACTCGTCGATGGGCTTCGACTACGAGACCTGCGGCGTGCTCACCGCCGTGGAGCCCCAGTCGCCCGACATCTCGCAGGGCGTGACCGAGGGCCAGGGCCTCTTCAAGGAGCAGGGCGCCGGCGACCAGGGTCTCATGTACGGGTTCGCCTCGAACGAGACCCCCGAGCTCATGCCCGCCCCGATCATGTACTCCCACGCGCTCGCGCGTCAGCTCGCGGCCGTGCGCAAAGCCGGCAAGGTCGACTTCCTGCGCCCCGACGGAAAATCGCAGGTCACGGTCGAGTACGAAGGTGACGTGCCGAAGCGCATCGAGACGGTCGTCGTCTCGACCCAGCACTCGCCCGACGTGAAGCACAAGCAGCTCAAGGAAGCGGTGATGGAGCTGGTGGTCAAGAAGTCGCTGCCGAAGCACCTGCTCGACTCCAAGACCAAGTACTTCATCAACCCGACCGGTCGCTTCGTCATCGGCGGTCCGTTCGGCGACGCGGGCCTCACCGGCCGCAAGATCATCGTCGACACCTACGGCGGCATGGGCCGTCACGGCGGCGGCGCGTTCAGCGGCAAGGACCCGAGCAAGGTCGATCGCTCGGCTTGCTACTACGCCCGCTACGTCGCAAAGAACATCGTGGCCTCGGGCGCCGCTCGCAAGTGCGAGGTCCAGGTCGCTTACGCCATCGGCGTCGCTCAGCCGACCGGCATCTACGTCAACACCTTCGGCACCGGAGCCGTCGAGGACGAGAAGCTCGCGAAGTTCGTCGCCGAGACGTTCGACTTCCGCCCGCGCGCGCTGATCGAGGAGCTCGATCTGCTGCGCCCGATCTACCGCCCCACGAGCGCGTACGGTCACTTCGGCCGCTCGGAGTTCAGCTGGGAGAAGACGGATCGCGCGGCCGAGATCGCGGAGCACCTGCTCGGCGTGAAGCCCAAGAGCAAGCCTTCGAACGGCAGCGCCGTGCGCGCCAATGGCAGCGCCCCGAAGTCGGCTCCCGGCAAGGGCAAGGCCAAGAAGCCCGCGAAGGGCGGCAGCGAAGCCCGCGCCTGATCCGGAGCGCCTTCTCGAAGGCGCTTCGAGCCTGCAAGACAGCCCGGAGCTCGCGAGAGCCCCGGGCTTTTTTGCGCGTAATTTTTGGCACGGACATTGTCTGACATCCCTCTTGTCCGGGAAGGCCTTAGGGGTGGGAGTCATGAAAGCATCCGAAGCTCCCCCGGGAGCACGCCCGCTCGAGAACAAGGTGGCCTTGGTGGCCGGAGCCACGCGAGGAGCCGGCCGCGGTATCGCGACCATGCTCGGGGAAGCGGGCGCCACGGTGTACTGCACGGGCCGCAGCACCCGCGCGAACCGCACTCCGCCGGGGGAAGGCGAATGGGAGCGCGCGTTCGGGCTCTCGTCGCGTCCGGAGACGATCGACGAGACCGCGGAGCTCGTGAACGCGCAGGGCGGGAAAGGTATCGCCGTGCAGGTCGACCACACGCGCCCCGAGGAAGTGAAGGCGCTGCTCGAGCGCATCGCGACGGAGAGCGGTCGGCTCGACGTGCTGGTGAACGACGTCTGGGGAGGTGACGAGCTCAGCGAGTGGGGCAAGCCGTTCTGGGAGCTCTCGCTATCGAAGGGTCTCGCTCTGCTGGAGCGCGCGATCGGTTCTCACCTCGTCACGGCTCGGCTCGCGGCTCCGCTGATGGTGGCGCAGCGCTCCGGTTTGATCGTCGAGATCACGGACGGGGACTCGCTCGCTTACCGGGGGTCTCTCTTCTACGACCTCGCCAAGGTGAGCGTGATCCGCCTCGCGTTCGTGATGGCAGAGGAGCTCCGCTCTCACGGCGTGACCGCGCTCGCCGTCACCCCCGGCTTCTTGCGCTCGGAGGCGATGCTCGACTACTTCGGCGTGAGCGAGACGAACTGGCGGGACGGCGGCGCGAAAGAGCCTCATTTTCTCGCGTCGGAAACGCCGAGCTACGTCGGGCGTGCCGTGGCCGCTCTGGCAGCCGACCCGAACGTCGCCGCCAAGAGCGGACAGGTCTTGAGCTCCTGGGACTTGCAGAGGGAATACGGGTTCGTCGACGCGGACGGGAGGACCCCGAACTGGGGCGATCACTTCGCGACTCGCGGCGCCGAAGAGCAGCACGCCTCCCACGATCGCTTCGTCGCGGGGTTCGCCGCCTCTCGTGAGCGAAGCCGAGAGTGACGTTTCGGCAGAGGGCGCTCAGGGCTTGACGCGATTGCGGCCCGCCGCCTTGGCGGCGTAGAGGCACCCGTCGGCGCGCTTGTAGAGCTCCTCCGCCGTCTCTTCGCTGCCTGGCGGGCGCTCGGCCACGCCGACGCTGATGGTGACGGCGAGCCGCGTGCCTTCGAAGCGGAACGGGTGCTGCTCCGCTGCCTTCCGTACGTCTTCCGCCACACGGCAGAGCTGCGCGAGGTCTGCTCCTTCCCAGAGCACCGCGAACTCCTCGCCGCCGACGCGACCGAACACCGCGCTCTCGTCCAGCTTGCCGCGCACGACCGAGGCCATCTCGCTCAGCACGCCGTCGCCGGCGATGTGGCCGTGCGTATCGTTGATGCGCTTGAAGTGGTCGAGGTCGAAGACCATCAAGCTGACCGGCTTGGGCTGGGTCTTCGTGGCGTAGATCGCGACGCGCAGGCACTCCTCGAAGTGGCGCTTGTTGTGCACGCCGGTGAGCGGATCGAAGCGCATCAGGCGCTGCAGCTCTTCGTGGTAGTTGCCCTCGATGTTGCCGCCCGCCACGTACTTGAGCAGCACCTTGCCGAGCTGAATGCGATCCCCGTCGTGCAAATCGTGGGACGTGACGCGCAGCCCGTTGACGAAGCTGCCGTTCGTGGAACCGAGGTCGACGACGCGGTGCGCGCTCCCGGTCCACTCGATGCGCGCGTGGCGGCGGCTGACCGAGTCCGAATCCAGGATCAGGTTGGTCGACGAGCCGCGTCCGATCTCCACGGAAGACTCGCCGAGCACGATGCGGCTCCCCAAGCGCGGCTCGCTCAACACGATGAGCTGCGCCTGCTGGTGCGCTGCGAGCTCGATGATGCCCTTCAGGTCGCGGGAGACCGTGACCTCCAGGGTGCTCTCGATGTAGTCGTCGTCCGCCAAAGGGCCCTGACTCTTAGACAATGCGGGGCGTTCTTCCCCTGGGCAAGCCGCCCGTCAACGCGAACGCATCTTAGCCCCGCCACTGTCGCACTTCGCACGACAAAAACGGCCGATTGCGCTGCTCAAATCGAGACCGGCCGATGGGATCGAAGTGCCTCTCGCAGAACGACATCGTGATCCGATGTAGGACTGCTGCCTACACAAGCGTTCGTCGCTCCGAACACGATCGAATCGACGAGCTCGTGGCCCGCCGTCGTCTGACGCGAGGGCCCGGGAGCGGGGCGCGAGGCGACCCGTTCAGATGTCGTAATAGAGGAAGAACTCGAACGGCGTCGGTCGCAGGCGCGAGGCCTGGACCTCTTGCTCGCGCTTGTAGTCGAGCCACATCTCGATCGCGTCGCGCGTGAACACGTCGCCCTTCAGGAGGAACTCGTGATCGCGCTCGAGCGCGTCGAGCGCTTGCTCGAGCGACGCCGGCATGCGCGGCACGTCTTTGAGCTCCTCCGGCGACAAGGAGTAGATGTCCTTGTCGAGCGGATCACCCGGATCGATCTTCTTCTGAATGCCGTCGAGCCCCGCCATCATCATGGCCGCGAACCCGAGGTACGGGTTGCAGGTCGGATCGGGGAAGCGGAGCTCGAGGCGCCTCGCCTTCGGAGAAGGCGAATAAGTGGAGATTCGGATCGCGGCCGAGCGGTTGCGGCTGGAGTACGCGAGGTTCACCGGCGCCTCGAAGCCCGGGACCAGTCGCTTGTAGCTGTTGGTCGTCGGGTTCGTGAGCGCGGCGAGCGCGTGCGCGTGCTTCAGGAGCCCGCCGATGTAATAGAGGGCGACGTCCGAAAGACCAGCGTACCCGTCGCCCGCGAAGAGCGGCTTGTTGTCCTTCCAGAGCGACTGGTGGCAGTGCATGCCGTTGCCGTTGTCTCCGAAGAGCGGCTTGGGCATGAAGGTCGCCGTCTTGCCGTGCCGGTTGGCGACGTTCTTCACGATGTGTTTGAACCACATCAGCTTGTCGGCCATGCGCACCAGGCTGTCGAAGCGCATGTCGATCTCGCCCTGGCCGGCCGTGGCCACTTCGTGGTGGCTGACCTCCACCTCGATGCCGACCTTCTGCATCTCGAGGCAAATCTCGGTGCGAAGGTCCATCTGCGTGTCTTGTGGCTGGACCGGGAAGTAGCCTTCCTTGTGCCGGATCTTGTGCCCCAGGTTCGGCTCTTCCTCGCGCCCCGTGTTCCACGCCGCCTCGATCGAGTCGATGGAGTAAAACGACTCGTTCGAGCCGGCGTGAAAGCGCACGTCGTCGAAGATGAAAAACTCGGCTTCGGGTCCGAAGAAGGCGGTGTCCGCGATGCCCGTGCTCTTGACGTAGGCCTCCGCCTTCTTCGCGATGTAGCGCGGATCACGCGTGTAGTTCTGGCGCGTGATCGTGTCCTGGATCGTACAGAGCACCGAGATGGTCGGGTGGCGAGTGAAGGGATCCATCACCGCCGTGGCCGCGTCGGGCATGAGCAGCATGTCGCTCTGATTGATGGGCTGGAACCCACGAATCGAAGAGCCGTCGAACCCGAAGCCTTCCTCGAAGGACTCCACGCTCAGCCGGTGAAAGGGGACGGACGTGTGTTGCCATTTGCCGACCAGGTCGATGAACTTCAGATCGACCATCACGGCGCCGTTCGCCTTGCCGAGCTCGATTGCCTGCTTGGGGTCCATACGCGTCTCCTACCCGACGGGGGCGCGGTCTATCAGATCGCTTCTTCGCCTTTTTCGCCAGTCCGGATGCGAACGGCTTCGTCCACGGGGCTGACGAAGATTTTCCCGTCGCCGATCCGGCCCGTCTTGGCGCTCTTTTCGATGGCGTCGATGACCTGATGCACCATGGAATCGGGAACGACGATCTCGAGCTTCACCTTGGGGACGAAGTCGACGACGTACGCGGACCCGCGGTAAACTTCCTTTTTACCGCCGGTCCGGCCGAAGCCCTTGACCTCGGTCACGGTCATGCCCTGAATGCCGACTTCCGACAAGGCGTCCTTCACCTCGTCTAGCTTGAACGGCTTGATGATCGCCTCGACTTTCTTCATTAGACGCTCTCCATCCTGTTGGGGGGACCGAGTCCTTCCCAGACGTCACCCTCCTGAGACCGGGACAGGCGCTATTGAACGCCGGCCCCGGCGGGCGCCGTTTGGGAGTAGCGGGGCACATGTTTCTGGAATGTTTCAGGGAGAATTCCCCGCAACACTGCGCTCACACAGGACAAATTCGGAGGCGAATCCGCAAGCTAGCGAGCCTTTGCCCCCGACGTCGGCCCGCCCGATCCCCGAGTTAGGCCAGCCGACCGCTCGTTCATCCCAGTATGGGCGGGGGATCCTTCCCCCGGAGGGCCCTCGATCCAAGGCCAAAATTTCCCACGACAGCGCACCCACACCTTTTGTGTTGGGAATGGCGCGTGAACGAGCGGGCACTCGGGTCCCTCTAGTAAGGTAGGCGGGTCTCCTCCGCGGTCCGACGCGGCGCAACGCCGAGCTCTCATCGGGCAGAGTGAGCCCGAAGGGTGTTTCGCTAGCGAGGGACGCTCCGGCTTATAGTTGTCGGACTCACTTGAATCAGATTCCTCGGAAAGCGCCGATGCCAGTCCCGAACAAGTCACAAGTTCCAATCGGGACGGTCTTGGAGGGGAAGTTCCGGATCACCTGCGAGATCGGTCGGGGCGGTATGGCGGCGGTGTACGAGGCCGAGAACGTCGACATCGGCAAGCGCGTCGCCGTGAAGATCCTGGCGGCAGAGCTCATCACCTCTCGCATCGTGCGCGAGCGCTTCATCCGCGAGGCTCGCGCCGCCGCAGCCATCAACAGCCCTTACATTTGCGACGTCTACGACTCCGGCATGTTCGAGGAGCGACCGTTCCTCGTCATGGAGTTGCTCGAGGGCGAGAGCCTCTACGACATGCTGACGCGCCTGCGCCAGCTCGACTTCGAGACCACGCTGCGAATCTGCACGCACGCTGCGCGCGGGCTCGGCAAGGCGCACGAAGCCAACGTCGTCCATCGCGATCTCAAGCCCGAGAACATCTTCATCACCAAGAACGAGGAAGGGCTCCTGCTCGCCAAGATCCTCGACTTCGGCCTCGCCAAGTTCTACGAGCCCACCACCGCGGACGCTCAGACCGCGCGCCTCACGCGCGAAGGCGCCTTGTTCGGGACCCCGGCCTACATGAGCCCGGAGCAGGCCAAAGGTCAGGGTGAGGTCGACCACCGCGCCGACCTCTGGGCGCTCGGCTGCATCGTCTACGAGTGCCTCACCGGGCAGACCGTGTGGAACGTCGAACAGGGCGTGGCCATGATTCTGGCGCAGATCGCCGGCGCTCCGCTGCCGCGCCCGAGCAAGCTGCGGCCCGACCTCCCGGAGAGCTTCGACGCCTGGTTCTACCGCGCGCTCGATCGAGATCCCGACCAGCGGTTCCAGACGGCGCGCGAGTTCGCCGACAGTCTCTCCGAAGCGCTCGTCGCGAAGGAGCAGGCTCGAAAGCCGCAGCTCAGCTCGGACGTCGAGGCGAGCGTCGTGGACGAGCTCATGTCGAACGAGCTCGCGCGGCAAAAGGCGAAGCTTGCGAGCAAGCTCCCGCCGGCGACGCCGCCCATCGCCTGGCCCGCCTCGGAGTCGCCGAAGAGCCCGCCCTTGCCTCCGCCGGCGGTGACGGCGCCGAGCACGCAACCGCCGAAGGAGAGCAGCTCCTTGCGCGCCATCGCGCTGCTCTTCGTGGTCGCGGCGGTCGCCCTCGGAGGTTACGCCGCATGGCTCTACGTCCTCCACCCGCCCGGCGGGGGTGAGCTCGCTAGCGGCGTGAACGCGCCGGACGGCGGCGCGAAGGCCAAGGTCACGCAGATCAAGGGCACGGGCGCGGAGGCGTACACGGCGCTCATCAACCAGGCGCAAGAACAGTTCGAGGGCGATCCGAAGGGCGCGCTCGAGACGTTCAAGGCGGCGTTCCAGAGCGGCTCGGCTCCCGCCGCGCGTTCGCTGCTCTCGCACGCGACGGTCGCGGTCGAGGAAGCCAAGGGGCCGTGCAAGGTCACGGCGCTCTCGCGCCCGCGCCCGTACGAGCTCGATCAGGCCGCGTCGCGGCCGTCCATCGTCGAGACCTCGCAAGGGCCGCTGCTCGCGTGGGTGGACAACCACGCCGATCCCAAGCGCCGTCAGGCCTTCACCGTTCAGCTCGATCGAGCGCTTCGCAGGAAGAGCGAGCCGCAGCAGACGACCCCCGAGGCGACGAGCGTGCGCCAGCCGGAGCTCAAGAGGGCGGGCGACAAGGTCCTGCTCGTCTACTGGGACGACGGAGGGAAGGAGCCCGCCGTCTACTTCCGCCAGCTCGACGCCCAAGGGAAGATCGCGGGGCCGGCGCAGCGCCTTTCGAGCATCAAGAGCGGTGACCTCTCGCCGGCGGTCACGCCGAGTGAAGACGGCGCCTTCTGGGTGGCCTGGGCAGAACAGGTCGAGGCGCAGAGCACCGACATTCTCTTGCGCAAGATCCGCTCGAACTTCGAGCCCGAGAAGGGCACCGTTCGGCTCACCGCGTTCGCGCCGCAGCGCGGTACCGGCACGCGCGCCGCGACGCCCGACATCACGATCGCGCACGGGAAGCTCCACGTCGCCTTCTCGCTCGAGCTCGATCCGCGCCGCCGCCAGGTGATGCTGCTCAGCGTGCCGCTCGCGGATCTCGCGAACGGGCTCGAGATGCCGAAGCCCGGGGCGCGCGCGCCGAGGCGCAAGAGCAGCCAGCTGCTCGGCACCCTCGTGCCCCTCAGCACGCCCCACAGCCGCAACACGCAGCCGCGTGTCGCGTGCACCGATCAGGGCTGCTTCGTCACCTGGGACGACGAGAAGGGTGGAGCGTCGGTCGCCTTCGTCGAACGCGACAAGGCCCAGAAGCTCTGGTCTCGCGAGTTCTCTTCCAAGGGGGCGAGCCCCTCCATCATGAGCGAAGCGAACCGGGCGCTGCTCGCGTGGTTCGAAGAATCGCGGCTCAAGGTCGCGCAAGTAACGAGAGACGGCCTCGGCGCCGTCAGCGTCGTCAATCGAGTGAACGGCTTCCAACCGAGCGCGGCGCTCGTGCCCGGCACGAAGGCGGGCGAGTGGCTGCTCTCCTGGCGCGACTACGAAGCCGCTCACCTCGAGGTCTTTGCGCTCCGGGCGGTGTGCCAGTGAAGTCCTCCAAAGAACGCGACACCGAGCTCAAGCGGGTCAGCCCTCCCGTGCCTCCCCTGCTCACCATCCCGGCGCGCGCGATGCTGCGGCGCGCACCCATCGAGACGGCGCGCGCGCTGCTGCTGCCGATTGACGCCAATGACGGCCCCGAGCTCTGGGACGCCGTCGACGGATCGCGCTGGCACCTCGAACGTTGGCTGCCCTGGGTCCCCTACAACAGCACCCCGGACGCCAGCCTGCGCTACGCCGAGGCGTGCGCCTCCGACTGGGACGCCGGGCGCGCGGTGCGCTTCGCCATCCGCGATCGCACGAGCGCCGCGCTGCTCGGGGTGATCGGGCTCGACTCCTGCGTGCACCTGCACCGCTCCTGCGAGCTCGGCTACTGGCTCCGCCGTGAAGCGACCGGCAGAGGCATGATGACCGAAGCCGCGCGAGCCTGCGTGGACTTCGCGTTCGGCCGCATGGGCGTGCACCGCATGCGTTGCGCTGCGGCGACGGACAACATGCCGAGCCTCCGCGTGATCGGCAGGCTCGGCTTCCGCTTCGAGGGCATCGCACGACAGGCGGAGTTCGTGGGCGCTCGCTGGCTCGATCACGCGCTCTTCGCGCGGCTCGCCACCGACGAGTAGCCAGCCTCATGGCGCAGAAGCCCCGCCGCCCCCTGCCCTTTCTGGTGTTGGCCCCGGCGCTGGTGGTGATGGTGGGCGTGCTCGCCGCCTTCGGCATCACGCTGCTCGGCCTGCGAGAGCTCCGTCTACAGAGCGACGATGCGGCCGCGCTGCGCGCCGAGCTGCTCTCCGCCACGCTCGCGGCCCGGCTCGCCGCCGCGGCGCCCGAGAACCGCGCCACGCTCGTCGAGCGCGCCCGAGGACGCTCCGGCGCCGAGTTCGTGCTGATCGACGTGCGCGGTAAGGTCCTGATCGACGCGACGCAGGGCGCGTCGAGCGCGACCGATCTCGCGAGCTTGATGCGGCGCGCCGAGGGCGAGACCACCACCTCGCTCGGGCGCGCGCGCTTCCACGTGAGCGAGCTGCCGCCGACGGGCAGCGATGTCTTCGTGATCGGGTTCGTGTCGGCGCCCGAGGTTCCGTTCGCGACGAGCTCCATGGTGGGATCGGTCGCCACCCTGACGCTGCTCTTGATGGGCGCGGCGGCGCTCGTGGCGTTCACGCTGGCTCGAGACGTACACGCCGACGTGGCCTTCGTGCGCCGGCGCATCGCGGCCATGGCCAAGCAAGACCACGACCCGGCGGGCCACTCGCTCCCGGTTCGTTCCGTGGATCAGGTCGGCTTGCTCGCCGCCTCCTTCAACGTGCTCATCGGTCGCTTCGCCGCGGCCGAGCGCGCGTACGAGCAGGATCTGACGGGCGCGCTCGCCTATGACCGCGACCGCAGCGCCTTCCTCGCCGCGCTGTCGCACGAGCTCAGGACCCCGCTGAACGCGATCCTCGGCTTCACCGAGGTGCTGCTGAGCGAAGTCGACGGGCCCCTCAGCCCCGATTCGCGCGAGGATCTCACCGTCGTGCGCTCGAGCGGCGAGCACCTGCGCGCCCTCATCGACGACATCCTCGACCTCTCCGCGCTCGAGTCGGGCGAGCTCAGGCTGAGCCAGGAGCTCTGCGACGTGTACCCGATCGCCGCGGAGGTGGTGCGCGAGGCTCAGGTCACGGCAGCTCGCAAGCAGCTCGAAGTCGTCCTCACCGGCGGGCGCGCCGTGGCGTTCGCCGACAAGCGCCGCGTGCGCCAGATCGTGGGGAACATCCTCGGCAACGCCGTCAAGTTCACGGAGCGGGGTCGCGTGACCGTGCGCGTCGATCCGCGCGACGGCGGCGTGATGATCTCGATCTCGGACACGGGCCCGGGGATCGCGCCGGAGGATCGCGAAGCCATCTTCCAGGAGTACTACCAGAGCAAGGACGAGCGCCGTCGCCGCGTCGGCACCGGGCTCGGGCTCGCGATCACGCGGCGCCTCGTCCAGATGCATCGCGGCTTCATCGATCTCAGGAGCGAGCTCGGCAAAGGGTCGACCTTCATGGTGGTGCTGCCCTCGAGCCGTCCCCCCGAGCAGCGTCAGAGCTACTCGGGCGAGACCCCTGCCCCGCCCCTCATGGAGCCGAAGCACGCATGACGGGCACGGCGCTCCGCCTGGTGTCGCGCGTGATCGGCTTCGAGGCGCTCTTCTCGGCGCTGGCGAGCCTCGTCATCGTGGGCCTGTCGCAGCACCTCCTGCTCTTGTCCGGCAAGATCGCGCGCGAGGGCGCGTTCGCGCTCGGCGCCGGCGTCATGGGCGGCGGCGCCGTCGCCATGCTGCTCAGCTTGCCGTGGCTCCGGCGGCACCGCTTCCTGCTTCGGGCGCTGGCGGTGGGCTCGCGCGCGGTCGACACCTACGAGCTCTACGAGCTCAGCGACGAGCCGCGCCGGCTGATCACGCTCTGGACGCTGCTCTCGAGCGGCGGCGCCCTGCTCAGCGTGCCGCTCCGACCGAGCCGCATCGATTTCACGACCGGCGTGACCCTCAGCTTGCTCGGCATCGTGATCGTTTCCACCGCGGCGCTGCCGCTCTTCATGTTGCTGCGAGCCACCATCGGGCGCGCGCTCGAGCTCGCGCCCACGGACGTCATGCGCGAGGTGGTCGAGGACGCCGAGCGCTTCGGCCGCATCGAGAAGCGCGTCTCGCGGCGCATGATCTTCGCCGTCGCGACGCCCGTCGTCTTCCTCGCGGTCGGCTCCGCGCTCATCGTGAGCGCTCACCTCCGGCGCGCCGACGAGCGGAACCGCGAGGAGACCGCCCGCTCCTTCGCGCGCGCCGTGCTCGAGCCGCTGCCCGCGCCGGGCTCGCAGCGAGATCTGGACCGCGCGCTGCAGCGCGCGACCTTCCTCGGCTTCTCCGCGTACCTGACCGAGGTCCCCCAGGAGTACGAGCTCAGGCGCAGCAAGGAGGGCATCCTGATCGTGAGCACGCCGCTCGATCACGGCACCGCGACCGTGAGCTTCGCGAGCTCGCGCGTGGGCGTGCTCAGCACCTCGACCTTGCTCGTCGCGCTGCTCGCGATCGCCGCGGCGGCGGGGCTCGGCACGCTGCTCGGGGGCGCGCTCGGCGAAGACCTCCGCGACGCGACGCGCGAGATCCGCGAGCTCGGGACCGAGGCGGTGATGCGGGGCGGCAGCCGCGTGACCAAGACCGCGCGCTTTCGCATGGTGAGCGAGCTCGCTCAGGCGGTCGAGCGCCTCGCCGGACGCTTCCGCGTCTTCGCGAAGGCCCAGGAGCGCAGCATCTCGGCGCGTGAAGCCGCCTCGCGCATGCGCGGCCTCTTCTTCGCGAGCGTGAGCCACGACTTGAAGAGCCCCTTGAACGCGATCTTGGGCTTCACCGAGCTCGTGAAGAAGCACGAGGAGGTCACCGCCGGCCAGGCGGAGAGCCTCGGGCTCATCGAGCGCCGGGGGCGCGAGCTCCTCGCGCTCATCGAGACCATCCTCGACGCCGCGCGCGTGGAGGCGGGTCAGCTCACGTTGGTGCTCGAAGGGGTCCCGGTGTGGTCGCTCCTCGACGAGGCGGCGGCCAAGGCGCGCGATCTCGGCGGCGACGGAGACGTCCAGGTGCAGCTCGACGTCGCGCCCGACCTGCCGCGCGTGCGCATCGATCGCGTTCGCTTGTCGAGGGCGCTCGCGACCTTCATCGCGCAGGCGCTGCGCGCCGCTGAGGGCCCGATCGTCTACGTGAGCGCGCGCCGCGAAGGCTCGTTCGTCGAGGTCGAGGTCGAAGTTCCGAGCCAGCGCATGAGCCCGCAGAAGCTCGAGGCGTTGCTCGACCCGCACCTCGAGCCCGGCGCGACCGAGCACCGTGGTCTCGCGCTCGGTCTTCGTTTGGGCCGCAGCATCGTGGAGCTCCACGAGGGTTCGATCGAGGTCGGCCAGCGCGGCCGCACCGGGACCTTCCGCTTGCGCTTGCCGGTGGACGGAATCACGCCGCGCGCCTAGAGTCCTCGCCAGATGGGCAAGCGAGCGAACCCAGAGCGGCGATCGTCCAAGCGAACGTCGAGCGACGACTCCGATCTCGAGTCGGCGGCGCCGGAGCGCGCGATCGCGGGCTCCGCGGGCAGTGAAGACGAACGCTACGACCGCGTCTTTCGCCCGCAGTCACTGTCCGAGTTCGTGGGCCAGTCCAAGCACAAGGAGAACCTGCGCGTCTACGTGGAGGCCGCTCGGCGCCGCGGGGAACCGCTGGATCACATCCTCTTGTGCGGTCCGCCCGGTCTCGGAAAGACCACGCTGGCCCACATCCTCGCCAAAGAGATGGGCACCACGCTCTCGATCACGAGCGGGCCCGCGGTAGAGCACAAGGGCATGCTGACGGGCATGCTGACGCGGCTCGGGCGAAGCGACATCCTGTTCATCGACGAGATCCACCGCCTGAGCGCGCCGGTGGAGGAGGCGCTCTACCCCGCCATCGAGGACTTTCGCATCGACGTGACGGTGGGGGACGGCGCGTTCGCGGAGAGCATCGCGCTCGACATTCAACCGTTCACGCTCGTCGGCGCGACGACGCGCACCGGGCTCCTGACGAAGCCGCTCCAGGAGCGCTTCGGGGTCACGCTGCGGCTCGACTTCTACCCTGTCGAGGATCTCGAGCTCATCGTGCTCCGCAGCGCGAAGCTGCTCGGCATCGCCTGCGATCGCGACGGCGCTCGGGAGCTCGCCGCGCGCTCGCGCGGCACGCCGCGCGTGGCGAACCGCCTGGTGCGGCGCGTGCGGGATTTTGCGGAGGTCGAGGGCGACGGTCGCATCGACAGCCGCATCGTCGAGACGACCTGTCAGCGGCTCGGCATCGACGGTTCCGGTCTCGACGAAATGGATCGGCGTTTGCTCACGATTTTGATCGAGCACTACGAGGGCGGGCCGGTAGGGGTCGAAACGCTCGCCGCGGCCATGGCGGAACCCCGCGACACCATCGAGGACGTTTACGAGCCGTACCTCTTGCAGCAGGGTTTTCTGGGGCGGACGCCGCGCGGCCGGGTGGCCACCAAGAAGGCCCACGAGCACCTCGGCTTTTCGAAGCCTGCCGGCTCGCGGCAGGGCAGCTTGTTTTGACGCGCGAAGAGCGCGATGTGATCCTTCCTTTCTCAGGTATGTCGTGATGACGGAGACCAACGTTCAGCCTCCCCTGTCC
>JAEZYO010000106.1 GCA_023419055.1 Pseudomonadota bacterium
CGACGTCGGCGACGAACGTCCACTTTCCGGGGCCGCTCGCGTCCTGCGCCGTGTACTGCATCGCCGTCCGCGGCGCGGAATCCCGAGCGCCGACGCCGGCGAAGATGGTCAACGTCGGTGCGCTGACGAGCTTGAGCGCGGTGGGACTGACACCGGTTCGAGCGAGCGCGCCGTCGGTCCGGATCGCCTGCAAGGACTTGGCGACGTCGACCGAGCGAACCCGAGCATCCGCTCGCGGTCGGAAGCTTCCCATCGCTCTCAGATCGGGGTTGGCCCACACCACCGGGTGATCGCCGCCCTCGCGAACGAGGGCCCGCAGGTTCGCGCGGAACACCGGGATGCCGTCGCGCTGCTGCTCGTAGTTGAAGAGGCGGAACTTGTACTTGCCGCTCGCGCGGTCGAACATCAACCCCACGCCGTTCTTGTTTCCGGCGGAGGGCGCTCGGGTATTCGCCGAGGCCCCGAGGCCGACGGGCACGAGCTCGTCGGCGTCGACGCCGAGCGCTGCAGCGCTGCTCCGGCGAAAGTTCTCCGCCGCAGCTTGCGCGCTCTTGCCCGTGGCGGCTACCCCGTACAGGCGCTGAATTCGGCTCCCCAGCGCTTGCGCGCGCGTTCCCGGCAGCGCCGCCTTGAGCTTCGCGACCGCGGCGTCAATCGACTGGCGCCCTCCTGCAACGGGTGTTTCGCTCGCTGGCTCATCGTGCCCCTCGCTGCACGCGCTGAGGCATGCGATCGATACCAGCGCACCCGACAGCCCGACGCTCCCGACTCGATTCTTGAAAGACATCCCTGTGCTCCCTGTCCCTGCTCGTCGGCAGACTTTGCCCGACAGCGGCACCTATTAGCGTGAAGAGAGCAGAAGCACCAGACATCGCGGCGCAGCGCACCCGAGTGAGTTGTCTCGCATTCCACTCTGGGTGGAGGACACATCCCTGTGTTACGCGGAGGTCACGTGGAGTTCACGCGGAGCGCAGAACAGTGCCGAGCGCTGTATGCCATCGACTCCGATCTCTGATCACGTCAATCGTGATGAACCAGGGTTCATTCTTCTTTTTGTTGGTTGGGTCTTTCACTCATCGAAAACCATCGCTGACTTAGCGTGTGCTCGACGCGTCGCTCGCTCGAACGTCGTCCAGCCGGCTGCGCTTCTATCGAAAGCCGTGGCACTATGAAGGGATTGCCCGGCCGATGCCGTCCAGCCACGCGACTCACGACAGCTGCATGCCTGGGACTGGATGCGGCTCTCCGTCGGGGCAGCTCGTCATCGTCATCCACGAAGCGGCAGCGAAAGCTCGGCTACGTAGCCTCGAGCGACCCAGTGCTCCTTTCGTGCTCGACGGTCGGTGTCGGATCACCCCGTTGGGTGAGCAACCCGAGGGCTTCTGATCGAGGCGGCTCCTCGGCGGATCGAGCCCCGGAGCAGAGCTCGCCTGGCAAGAAGCCAGGCAGGCGATTGGTGAGCTTGCGCGGGCAGCGCGTTGTCTCGTAGCCTCGAGGTGCATGGTGGAACAGGTCGAAAGCGGCGCGTTGAGCGACGCCGATCGGGAGCTCGTCGCGGCGATGGCGGCCGCACGGAAGCAGCGCCGCACCCGTATCGCAGGCGGGATCGCGTTCGCCTTCGTGGCAGCCTTCTTCGCCATCCATGTCGAGTGGCAGGATCGAACCGTAGGGCTTCCACTCGCGTCGTCGTACTTCGCGGCGTACTCGCTCGCGCCGCTCCTGCTCGCGAGCATCGTGGCGGCAGTGGCGTGCGTCTTTCGCGGCAGGAGCTGGTTCCGGTTCTTCGTCGCCTTCTGCGTCGTGTCGGCGCTGGCGTTGCCGTCGCAGATTTCCAAACTTGCGAAGTACGACAAGGAGACGCTTCGCGCATTGCCAGCCCGGTGACAGCTTCGGGCATCGCTGGCTCGCCTCGAGCAATCCGCGCCGCGGAGGCGCGAAAACTGATAGCGTTTGATCCGAAATGGATCGAAATCCCTATGCGCCGCCGCGCGCGGAGTCCGAGGATCCACGGACGCTTTCAGAGGGGCGAGCGCTCGACGAGACCTCGACGAACGTGCTCGAGTATTTCCCGGCGCGCCGGGGCACGGACTCGTCGGCGGTCGCGATTTATGCGCTGTTCGGTCCTTTGATCATCGCCGTATTCCTAGCGGAGCTCGGCTTCGGCAACCTGGCGCTGTTCGGCGCTGTCGCCTTCTGGATCTTTCTGTGGAATCGCCATCGGCAGCGCAAGCATCGACCGCAAGCGGTGCTTCGAATCCATGGTGGTCGGCTGAGAGTGTTCGACGCGCGCGAGCGCTTGATGGTGGACACGTCTTTGGACGAGCTGCTCAACGTGGCGCTCGACACGAAGACGATTCAGAGCGTCCAGGAGAACTCCGGCAGCGCGGTCCCCGGCCTTCGATTCATCGACAGCGTGGTTCAAGCGCCGGTCGATATTTCACGCATCGAGCTCGTGACCGAAGACGGCTCGTTCTTCTTGACCGAGGACCATCTTCCGAGCATCGACACCACCGAGTGGTTCGGGAAGATCCGGAAGCTTCTCAGAAGAAATGGCTGGGTTCCGGCGGACGAGCGGCCGCGCTCACCCAGTCGAGGGGCGATGAGACGCTGATTCGAGGTCTTCGTCCAAGGAGGCGCCGCAACCGACGGCCCGCCTCGCGTTGATGAAGGTACGTCATCTACGGCCAGGGTAGCTGCGGACACCGCATGCCGCGGACGCCGCTCACGGAGTCCGTGTGCGCTCGCCGTTGCCTTTCGCCTCGGTGGGTCCGCAGAGCGAGCCACTGACCAAACTCGTTCTAGGCGTCGCGTCGCTACTTCGGCTTGCGGGTGACGCTGCGACAAGGCATCAGTATTCTTGAGCAGCTGGGCAACGATGTCGCAAGACTCCGATCTTCTTCGCAGCGTCCTGGTCGTGGACGACGATCCCTCGGTGCGACGGGCCATCGTGAGGATGCTTTCGGTGCGCGGCTACTCGGTGCGCGAAGCCGAGAGCGGCGCCCAGGCGCTCAAGGTTCTGGCGCTGCCCGACGCCCCGCGGCTCGCGGTCGTGGATTGGAACATGAAGACGATGAGCGGCCCCGAGCTGTGTCGGATCCTGCGCGCGCGGAAGCCGCACGTCTACGTCGTCCTCATGACGGCGGAGAGCGGAGGGCGCGTTCTGAGCGACGCCATGAGCAGCGGCGCGGACGTCTACCTTCAGAAGCCCTTCCATCCCAACGAGCTCGCGGCGCGACTTCTCGCGGGGCGCGCCTCTCTGCGTGCCAGCGACGAGCGCGAAGGCTCCTGACCGCGAATCATCGGCGCGATACTCGAGCCACGGCTCGGGTTCTCGCGAGGCGCGTTCACTCTCTCTGCCACACCTGGTAAGGGGCTCAGCAGGAGGTCCTGGCGATGGGTGGTGAATTGTCGAAGGTAGTAGTGCTGATGGTACCGTTGCTGTTCGGCTGCGGCGCCGAGTCTGGTCGGGAACGACCGGCATCGGGGACGGCTTCCCAGGCCGAGCAACCCGTTCCGCCCGATCTGCGCGCGGACATCGCGCGATCGATCGCGGTAGGGTCGCAGCTCTACGTCCTCGACAAAGTGGCGGCCATCGGGACCGACGTCCTATTCGCCAACGTGCAGCATCCCGAGGCCCAGGGGGTAGTAGGGTACGTCCCGTTGCGCGAAGGAGACGCGGACGGGCGCGGGCGCAATTCGTACCTCGTCAGCTTCTTCACCGAAGACGACCCTCCGCGAGTCGCGTACGAGATCCGGGTGTTGCCCGACGCGCAGCCCGAGTTTCAGGCGTTCGCTCCCCCAAAGGACGTCCCTCCTGGGTTCGCCGCCTTGATACGAGCCAGGCAGGCGGCCATCGCCGCGATGCCCACCCCCAAACAGCCCATCAACCCGGTCGTGATTCCGGGAGAGGTCGCCGGCGAGGTGCTCGTCTACCTGCTCGCCGGAACCAAGCAACCGGACCTCGCCGTCTTCGGGCAGCACTTTCGAGCGGTCGTGGCCATGGGAGGAAGCTCCGTCCGATCCATGACGCCGCTCTCCAACACGGTCTTGGAAGTGCCTACCCGCGCTCCAAACGGCGAACCTGCAGAGGGGCTCGCCGTCAGTCACGCCGTCACCGACTTTCCCCTCGAGACCCACGTCTTTACCAGCCTGCTTCACCAAAAGGTCGTCTACGTCGGTACGCGACGAGGCATGTGGCGAGTGGAAGGCGACAAGATCTCCTTCCTGGGCAAAGCAGAATCGAAAGCCGCGGAGTGACGATCGAGAAGTGCACCACCGAGCCCTGGCGTGGCGCGTCGATGCGCGACGGGCGACCTATCGGGAACGAGCGAACGAGATCTGGTCACACCCGATGCTTCGCAGCGCATCCATCGTCGCGATGACGTCGGCATGCTCGCGGCCGGGATCGACTTGGAGCGCCACACGACGGTCTGCATCGCAGCGCGGTACGGCTCGAGGTAGCTCGGTCAACGACGCGGCCGTACGTTCCGTGCCGTCCCCGATTCGAATCAGGAACGAACCATCCCCCTTCAAACGAACTTCGAGCCCACGCGAATCGAGAGCGCTCGAACGAACCGAGGGCGGAGGCACGGACGCGACGTACCGCGAGACCGCCATCAACGCCTCCGCAGCGCGTGGGAGTTCCACGTTGGAGAAGTCGTGCTGCAGCATGGCTCGCCGGAGGTCCACGTAAGCGGCATTCAGGTCCGCGGACGTCCGCGGCCCAGCCGATTGGCAAGCGGAGACGCTGGAGGGGTCTGCCAAGCGCGAGCAATAGTCCTTGGCGCAAGCTTCCACCGTTTCGTGAAGTGTGGCCGTCGGCGGCCTGGTCAGTTGCCGTTCGACCGTCTGCCGGCAGCGTTCGCCTCGGATGAGCGACGAGCACGTCACCATGAGCGCAATGGCCTGCTCGGAATCCAGAGTCGAGGTTTCTGCCGCGCGGATGGCCGCCTCACAGGTGCGCAAGGCATCTGCTGGAGACCAATGGTTCCATTCGGAGCGGGCGCCGGCGTCCGGAGTGGACGAAGCTTCCACGGTAGGCGCTGAGTTCGACCGACATTGCAGGCAGGTGAGGAGACTCAGGCAACGGATCAGGCGCCGTAACATTCGCCTGTCAAGGTACCAGGAGAGGGGACGGCAGGAAGCGTTCGAAGCGGGGTAGAATCGCGTCCGATGCAATTCTTCTACGGTACGAGCTCCGGAAACTCGGCGCGCTCCGCCTTCGCGCTTCGCGAGGCAGGCGTCGACTATGTCCCGCATGCCCTCCACGTACCTCGCGGTGAAAGCCGCGCCCCCGAATACCTGGCGCTCAACCCCATGGGTAAGGTGCCGGCGCTCATCGACGGCGCGACCCAGCTCTGGGAATCGAACGCCATCAACTGGTACGTCGCCGAGAAGTTTCCGGAGACGAGGCTCCTCCCGCCGACCATCGCCGGACGCGCCGCCGTGCAGCGCTGGCTCTTCTTCCAGACCGGACACGTCACTCCCGCCTGTATGGCCGTCTATCGCACGACGAACGCTCGGGTTCAGACTTTCTGGAAGGTCCGCGGGGACGCGCAAGCAGCTGAAGCGGGCCGCGCCGAGCTCGCTCGTTACTTGCCCGTCTTGAACGCGGCGCTCGAGCGCGGCGAGTGGCTCGAACGCGAGTTCTCGTTGGCGGACATCGCGTTCGCACCCCACTTCTGGCTGCTCGCTGAGGGCGGCTTCGATTTCTCGGCGACACCCGCGGTCGACGCGTGGCAAAGGCGCCTCTTTGCCCGGAGCGCGTGGCAGGAGACGGTAACCATGATCTACGGCGCGTGAAAGCGACTCGGGACTGTCCCGACGCAGGAGAGCTTGCCCTTGCTACGTCAACCACCTGCTTCACGCAGCAGCGTGATCACGCGTGGCCAGCCCATCAGCGCCGCGAGCTCGAGCGCCGTCCTGCCTCTTCGCGTTTTCAGGTGAGGGTCTGCGCCCTTCGAGGAGGACTTTGACGCACGCGGCGCTGCCGCCGAGCGAGGGGCCGTGAAGCGCGTTGAGCCCATCCGGTCCGAGCTCGAAGAGCGCTTCTTCGATTCTTCTCGATCGCTTCTGCAAAGGTTCTTGCCATGTTCTCGGACATGGGGTGCTCGGCATCGGGATCGTTCACGGGGGCGTCACCGCGAGCGAAGAGTCGCCCGAGAATGCCCTTCTATTCCTTCTCCTGCCAGTTGGGGGATTGCGGCGCTGAATTCAAACACTACGTCCTGTGCTTCAACGCCGCGAAGGTTCTGGA
>JAEZYO010000118.1 GCA_023419055.1 Pseudomonadota bacterium
CGACGTCGCCTCCGATTTCGGCGCCACCGAGGCGCTGGTCGCGGCAGCGGCGCTCGGGGAGAGCCCCGCTTCGGCCGCGCGCACGCTGCGCTACGAGACGGCGCCAGCCGTGGTGGACCCCGCGGTGCGAGCGCTGCTCAATCGTTCGAGCCTCTCGGACGAAGACGACGCGCTCGCCGGCGAGCTGTCGCCCGCCCCTTACGGCACGATCGTGACGACGCTGCTCACGGTCACGCTGCTCATGTTCCTGGCCTCGCTGGTGCGCTCGCTCGCGCGGCTCACCCTCGCCTACAAGCGACCCGCCGAGCTCCGCATCACCGAGCGCGGTCTCGAGCTCCGCTATCGCACCGAGCTCATGGGCAAGGTGCTGCGAGAGCGCTCGACCGTCGTGCCCATGTCGAACCTGGCGCGCGTCACGCGCGAGGTGCGGTACGCGCGGCTCGGGCTCTACGCCGGGCTCCTGGCGCTCGTCGTCGGCACGTATTTCGGGATGGGACTGTTCATCGACGGCATCCGCGTGCCGGGCGGCTCCGCTTCCCTGCTCGGGATGGCCGCGCTCCTCATGGTGATCGGTCTGTTCGCGGACTTCCTGCTCTCGGGGGCGACCGACAATGTGCGCGGCAAGTGCCGCCTGGTGGTCGTGCCGCGCAAGGGCAAGCGCCTGTGCGTCGGGGCGCTCGATCCGCGCCGCGCCGACGCCATGCTCGCGAACATCGCCGCGCAGTCGACGGCCGCGTAGCTACCGCAGGCCAGCGTCCGTACCCGCGCCCGCGTCGCCGCGACGTGGCGGCGCGATGTACGCCTCCGCGAAGTCGAGCGCGGTGAGCAGCTGCTGCTCGGTCAGCACCAGCCTGCCGATGATGGTCGAGCCTTGCGCCGAGAACTCCACCCGATCGACGAAGCGCGTGGTGAAGCCGAGCACCGAGAGCTGCGTCGCGGCGGTGACGGCGTTCGCGAGATACACGGCGTCTTCCCTCGCTTGCTCGGGTGACTCGTCCTCGGCCTCGATGTCGATCACGGCGCCGCGCGTCGGCGTGGGCGTGAGGCGAACGCGAGCCACGGAGATGGTCTGCGGTGCCTTGAAGATGCCTCGCAGCGCCCGCCAGGGCGTCTTGACCTTCGCGCTCGCGACCTCGTCGCCCTTGCTCTCACGCAGGTTGTAGTTACGAGGCAGCTGCGTCGCCGATTCGGCAACGCTGCCCGGCGGCGTCACGACGACGATGCCCGGTGAAGGCAGCGTGAACACACGCGGCGCCCGGTCCGCGTGCGCCGTGGCCTGCGGGACGCCCGCGTCGAGCCAGCCCCCCTCCGGATCGCTCCTCACGAGCGCGTCGACGGCAGCGCGCACCTGGTCGTCGGGGACGTTGAGCTTCAGGAAGGCGACGACCCCGCTCGAGTCGCGAAACTGCGAGCCGAGCACCATGATCTGGTCGACGTCGCGAATGGGATCGAGCCCGCTCGGCCCGAAGAAGTCGCGCCACTGGTAGATCGACCCCAACATGCGCCCGATGCGCGGACCGAGCGGGTGCTTCCGGATGCGCGCGTTGAAGACCCGGAGCTGAACGTTGGCGTTCGGATCGGCGACCTTTCGCTCGGCGCCCTTGAGCGCGATGGGATCGGAGATCCCTCCGGCGTCGGTCACCCCGGCGTCCGTGGCGAGCCCGGCGTCCTCCGGCTCGGCATCGGGCGCCCCAGCGTCCCGAGGCGCCTCCTGGCGCCCCGCATCGGGCACCCCGGCGTCGAGCTGCCCCTCGGGCTCCGGCGGCTCGGACACGGTCGGAGGAGCCGCCGTTGGCGGAGCAGGCGGTGCCGGAGAAGGAGCGGGCTCGGTGAGTGACTCGTCCTCGATGAGGTCGAGCGGGATCACCGTGAGCGGCGGCGCGTCGGGGATCGGCTCGTCTGCGCCCGCCAGGCCCCGCAGCGCGTCGATCAGGGCGCCCCACGGCGTGAAGGGCAGATGCAGCAGCAGCGAGCACACCAGCAGGACCGCGAAGACCCGCCGGTTCGTGTCGGGCTGACCACGCCAGGGGGTCCGGACGTCCACGTGCGGAACATACCTCCGCCCAAGACCTCCGGCGAATTCGCTCGCTTACGCCGTGGCACGTGGCTTGCGGTAGGAGCGGACCGTGAACCGCAAGAAGTGGATCGCAGAGGCCGGCTGTGGAAAGACTCGCCCGGCCACGATGCGTTCGTCCCTCCTCACCTCGGCCCGCCGTCCGGCGCTCGTTTCCGTTCTGACCCTGGCATTCGGGCTCGCTTGCTCGCGCACCGAGCCGCCGGGAAGCCAGACCACGAGCTCCGCCGCGCCGCCGCAGGCCGGCTCACCGACTTTGCCTCGAGAGCTCGCCGCCGGAAGCGCCCAGCCCACGCCCGCTCCAACCGCTCCCGCCGCGTCGGCCGCCGCGCCCGCGCCGGATGCCCCCTACGAGGGACCGTGGTTCGCCGTGACCGCCGGAGCCGCCGGCGTGTACACGCAGCCCGACTTCGATCGCTCGAACAAGATCGGCTACCTGCGCAACGGCGGGCGAACGCCGGTCGAGGCCGAGCCGGTCTCGAAGAAGAACTGCACCGGCGGTTGGTACAAGGTGGTCTCCGGCGGCTACATCTGCGGCAACCTCGGGACGACGAACCTGAACCACCCCGAGGTGAAGGGCGCGACGAACCAGCCGAACCTCGACGACGTGCTCCCCTACCCGTACGCGCGCAACGCGAAGAACGGCACGCCGCTCTACAAGAGCGTGCCGTCGCGCGAGCAGATGCTGCGCTACGAGCCGTACCTCGAGAAGAAGGACGAGGAAAAAGGCGCCGAGAAGCAGGCGGTCGAGACCGCGGTCCCGGCTCCCGATCGCGAAGTGCGCCCCGCCTCCGTCACGACGAGCGCCGACGCGGGCGCGCCCGTCGACCCCGGCATGGCAGACGCGGGCATCGGCGTCGCGGAAGCGCCCGAGCCCGCCAAACCCTGGTGGCAACAAGAGGACATCAAGGACCGCCTCCACGAAGTGAAGCTCTCTCACCTCGAAGAGGATTCGGACGACATCCTCGCCAAGCGCATGGTGACGGGCTTCTACGTGGCAGTGGACCGCACGTTCCGCTGGAGCGGGCGCGCTTGGTACAAGACCACGCGCGGCATGGTGACGCCCACCGACCGCTTCTGGCAGACGCCGGGCTCGAAATTCCAGGGTGTCGTGCTCGACGGCGAGCAGAAGAAGCTGCCGATGGCCTGGGTGTACGGCGGTCGTAAGACCGCGTCGACGTACCAGCGCGACGGCGAAAAGCTCACTCCCGCGACCAGCGTCGAGCGCTTCGTCGCGATCCAGCTCACCGGTCGCTTCGAGAAGATCGCCGGCAACGAGTACGCCGAGACCGCAGAAGGCACCTGGATCAAGCGCGCCCAGGTCCGCATCGCGGAGGGCGGCCCCCTGCCGCAAAACCTCTCCCCGACCGAGCGCTGGATCGACGTCGACCTGAGCTCGCAGACCCTGGTCGCCTACGAGGGCACGAAGCCCGTCTACGCGACGCTCATCTCGAGCGGCAAGGAGTCGAAGATCAAGGAGAAGGACCACCGCACTCCGACGGGTGAATGGCGGGTCCGCGAGAAGCACGTGACCACGACCATGGACGGCGACGGCAGCGCGGCCGGCGACCTGCCGTACAGCATCGAGGACGTCCCCTACGTCATGTACTTCGACGGGTCCTACGCGCTCCACGGCGCCTTCTGGCACGCCAACTACGGCGTCCAGATGAGCCACGGCTGCGTGAACCTCGCGCCGCTCGACGCGAAGCACCTGTTTTTCTTCAGCGATCCACCCTTGCCGAAGGGCTTCCACGGGGCCTGGTCGTCGCCCGAGCGCCCGGGCTCGCGCATCGTCGTGCACGAGTAGTCGCCGTTTCAGCCCAGTTTCCCGGCCGGAGACCCGTCCGGAGCATGGATTTGACTCGTGCCTGGCTCGGGACCATCACACCCCCACGATGGACCAGTTCTCGGCCCACCTCGATCGCGGTTGGGATCTCGTGCAGCGCGGGGATCCCCGCGGAGCCGAGCTCAGCGCCAGACGCGCGCTCGAAATCGATAGTCAGTCACCCGAGGCGTATAACCTCCTCGGCTACGTGTGCGCGCTCAAGGCCGAGTACGAGGAGGCCATCGAGAACTACCGCCAGGCGATCGCGCTCGACGACACCTACCTCGAGGCCATGCTGAACGCCGCGGAGGTGTACATCCACCCGCTCGGCGAGTTCGACGAGGCGCTCTCCATGTGCGACCAGGCGCTCGATCTCGCGGAGACGGACGACGAGGTGGTCGACTGCTTGCTCCTCAAGTTCGACGCGCTGCTCGGCAAGGGCGAGATCGACGAGGCGCGCGAGCTCTGCTCGAGCTTCCCGCAGGGGCCGTTCGAGAACCCGGCGCACATCTTCCTCGTGGGGCGAGCGTTCTACGAGATCGGCGACGCCGACCGCGCCTTCCCGCTCGTCGAAGAGGCGGTGAAGCGCAACCCGAAGAACCCCGAGGCTTGGTACTACCT
>JAEZYO010000246.1 GCA_023419055.1 Pseudomonadota bacterium
CGCTGGTGACGAGCGGGATCGGCGCTTCTTCGGCCTCGATGGTTGGCCCGAACTCGGGGGGCGAGAGAGGAGGCTGGGCTCCGGAACGCAGCGAGATCGGCTGGACCGAAGGGCGATCCGACGGAGCGTTCTGGATCACCGGGACAGGGATGTGCGCCTCGAGCAGGTCATCGATCGACTGCTCGGCGGCCGTCGGCGCAGCTGCCACGGGAGCGGGAGCAACCGGCAGAGCAGCGACCGGCGGAGCGACGGGAGTCTCGACCGTGGCCGCGGGCGCCGCTGCCGCCGCGATCACGCGCGGCTCCGCCGCCTTGCGCTTCACGCGCGCCAGCAAGCCTTCGAGCACGGCGACGCGTTCTTGAGTGTTCACGAGTCACCTCCAGAGCTCTGATGAAGACGCTGCAACACTTCCGTATAGGGTGTGCCGTTCGCGAGCCAGTCGCGCACCTTGTCGGCGGCGGCGCGGCTCACCACGAGCAGCCTGACGTCCGGGTGGTCGCGATGAAGCGGCACCACGCGCGTGGCGCGCCCGAACGCGCGCTGGAAAGCACCCTCGACGATGCTCGAGAGGAGCTCGTCACCCTCGGGACCGAAGGGAGCGTGCGAGAAGAGCACGACCAGCGCCTTGCCCCAGCGCTCGATGCTGAAGGAGCCGAGCCCCATCAGCGCAAACTCTCCGCCCAGGTGGTCGACCACCGATTCGAGGCTGGCCTCCTCCCCGAGCCGCTCGGACGCGCGCCTGCCGGCTTCGCTCCCGATGCGATGCGCGAAGTCCTTGCGCGCGTCGTCGCTGGCGGACGAGACGAGCGCGGCGATGGCATCCGCCGGGATCACGAGCCGGGGGCTCGCTCCCTCGACCTTGACGAGGCCGCGTGCCAAGTTGAACTCTATCGAGTGCGACGGATCGAAGCGCGGCGTATCCATTGAGGCCCGAGGCGTCAGTATACGACCCCGGCTTCGGAACCTGTCAAATACCCATGATCCAGAGGGCGCCCCGCACTCGGTTCCATAAGTGGGGGCTCCTCCTCGGCCTCGGTTTCGGACGCATCGATCACGGCCTCGCAGCGGAAGATCCCGACTTTCCCACTGGCGCGGAGGTCCGCCGCGAAACCCGTCCCGAAACGAGCGGCGTCACTCCGGCGTGCTCGGCGCGCTTTCCGCTCTGCGTGCACCCTCACCCGGGGGTATCGGGCGCAGCCACCTTGGCCGCGCTCGACGCCGCGGAGCTCGCCTACGAACGATTGGTCGTCGTCCTCGGCCTTCCGGCCCCGCTCCCCGACCAGGCTGGCGGCAGTAACGCCCTCGATCTCTACCTCGCACCACCTGACCCGAACGGCGAACCGGTGCGCGTCCGACAGGAAGGGCTCGAGCTCGGAACTTTCGACCGCTCGGCCGCCTTCTGTGAGCTCCTCGAGAGTGACGGCGTGCTCCTCGAGCGGGCGGCGACGTTGTGCCTCGGTGAAGCGATGGCGCTCCGGCTCGACGCCGCCGAGACCCCACACGTCCGGCGCGCGTTCGCGACCTCGCTCTGGTGGAGCGTGGGGACGCCGACCACGCTCGACTACGAGGCGATCGCCGAGGTCCAAGCTCACCCCGAGCGAGCCATCTTGCGACGCGAGCGCAACGCGGGAAGCGAGGGCGCGGCGCTGCTCTTCGAGTACCTCGAGCACACGCGCGCCGAAGGTGAGCCAGGCACGCTCGCGGCGGCGCTCTTGTCCGCCTCCGCGCAGAAGACGGCTCCCGGCGCGTTTCGCTTCGACAACGAGCCCGACTACGTCGACGTGCTGCGCCACACGCTCGACGACAAACGCTCGCGGCTCGTCGCCCTCTTTCGCGACTTCTCGATCGCGCGCACCTTCGTCGGCGCGCGAGACGACGGTCTGCACTTACCCACGCTCGGTTGGTCCGGTCGCTTCGGCGTCGCCCCCTTCGACTGGGTCATCCCCTTCTCTTCGCTGCCGAGGCGCGTGCTCTTGTCGAAGCCGGTGGAGCCGTCGGGGGCAGCGCTGATCTGGCTCGATCTCGATCGAGCGCCGGACGGCGCGACGCTCGGTTTCCAAGCGGAGTGGGAGGCTCCCGTCGCCTTCGGTTGGGCGTTCGTGCGCATCGCTGAGGACGGCAGCGATCTCTCGCGCGTGGAGATCCCCTTTCAACAGCGGGCGACCAGCGTCGAGGCGCGCCTCACCGAGCTCGAGGGTGCCCGCGCCATCGCGATCGTGGGCACGTTCCTGGACGAGGTGTCGCTCGAACATCCGTTCGACCCTGACGTCGAACCCTTCGAGCCGCACTCCGCGACCGTCTACTTGGTGCGCCTGTAACGCACTCGCGCGCGGCCGAGCGCGAGCGCGAAGAGCAGCCCGAGGAGCGCCCTGCCTCCATCACCGGAATCGCGAGCGAAGGCACAGCCGCCTCGCGCGGCGAGCCCCTCCGTCGCCACGTGGCGATCCACCGCGATGGGGATGCGCCTCGAGACGATGACGGCGTCGTCGTAGAGGAGCTCGAGCTCGATCTCGTCTCCGCCCGATCCGGACGGCGCCGAAAGCGCGAACGAGTAGAGGCCCGGAGCGATGCGTCGTAGCGGCGCGTCGAGCTCGGCGGGCGCGTGACTCAAGCGAAGGCGGGAAGGCTCGAAGCCGTCGACCACCGCGCCCTCTTCGTCGCGCAGCTCGGCGAGGCCCTGTATCGGAGTGCTCCCGCCGGGCCGCGCGAAAGTGGACGAGAGCGCGACGTAGGAGCGATCGCTCGGCACGCGATCGCTCGGGTTCTCACCCGCGAGCTGCGCGAGCAAGATCCCCTCGAGATCGAGGGCTCCCGCGCCGACTTGCTCCTCCGCGAACGTGACGCCCTCGAGCCGTCGCGCGCCGGATTGGAGGAGGGCCCTGATTTCGAGCTGATTCAGCGTCGGATCGCGCTCGAGCAGGAGCGCGACGGCGCCGGAGACGATGGGCGCCGACATCGAAGTCCCCCCGGTGACGGCATGGAAGTCGTCCACTACGAAGCATTCCGGGTTGCCCGGCCCACAGCGGCCGAAGCTTCCGAACAGGCTCGCCTCGTTGGTGCGCGGATCGGCATAGGAAGACATCGCGCCGACCACGTTCGCGCCCGGGGCGACGAGCTCCGGCTTCATCACGCCGAGCTCGTTCGGGCCGGCGGCGCTGAAGAACGCGGTGGTGTCGTCCGGGGCGTCGTCGAGCGCGCCGTGCTCCGGCATGCTGACGGAGAAGCCTTCCCAATCTACCCACTGCGTGCGGTTCAGCGTCGCTCCGACCGCGATGAGATCGGAGGCCGCCGCGGGGATGTTGATCGTGCCGGGCTTGAAGGCGCGCGGAAAGAGCGCGCCCACGCTGACTTCGGGCGCGAGCTCGCCCTCGCTCTGCACCCAGATCCGCGCGGTGCCGTGCCCCTCTAGGCGGAGCGCGAAGCGCGTGTCGCCCGGCCAGTGACCGTCGATGATGAGCACCGCTCCGCTCGAACCGCGAGACACGCTGAGCCCCTCCGAGGAGCTCTGATTGATGACCGTGATCTCGGCGTCACCGCGCACGACGCCCGCCTCGCCCGGCGGAATGGGCGGGAAGCGTTTCCCCTCCCGATCGTCGAGGCCCACCTCGAGCGCGTCACCCGGGCGACCCTGAATCCAGACGTACACGGTGCCGTAGGTCGCGTTCGAGCGCGTGAGCGGCGTGAAGATCGGAACCAGCGCCTCCCCGCCTCTCGGGACGTGCACCTCCGTGTGGATTCCGAGCGGATCGGGGTACTCGTCGTCGACCCCGGAGTAGAGCCCCGCGCTGTTGCCCGCCGCGACGACGATCGCGCGCCCGGGAAAGCTCGGGCCGACGAGATCGGAGAGCCCTTGCTCGATGCCCGAGCTGCCGTCGTGGGCGCCGAAATCGCTGCCCAGGCTCAAGTTGGCCACGGCGGGCA
>JAEZYO010000265.1 GCA_023419055.1 Pseudomonadota bacterium
GCTCAACGCCCCCGCACAGCGGTTCGTCATGCTGCTGAACGCCCCCGCCCGGGAGTTCGTCGGCGTGCTGGCCGCCAAAGAACGCAAGGAAGGTGGCGGCTGACCCCCACTGAAACCGCCCACCGTATTTACCAACAACCACAGATTTTAAGATTTGAGATTCCCGTAGGAGCAAAAAATGGCTGACATTACCCGTGACCAGGTCGTCGACTTCCTCTCCAACATGCCCGTGATCCAGCTTGCCGAGCTCGTGAAGGAGCTCGAAGGCAAGTGGGGCGTGAGCGCGGCCCCGGTCGCTGTCGCCGCCGCTGGCGGTGGTGGCGGTACGGCTCCCGCTGCCGCTGCCGAGGAGCAGACCGAGTTCAACGTGATCCTGGCGGACGCCGGCGCGAACAAGATCAACGTCATCAAGGCGGTCCGCGAGATCACGGCCCTCGGCCTCAAGGAAGCCAAGGACCTGGTCGAAGGCGCGCCCAAGACGATCAAGGAAGGCGTTGGCAAGGACGAGGCGAAGGACATCAAGTCCAAGCTCGAAGCTGCCGGCGCCAAGGTCGAGGTCAAGTAACAGACCTTGCCCTCGGCTCAAGCAAGCAGAATCGCTGGGCGCCCGGGCGCGGGCCCTCGCGCCCAGCGAAGCGAGCGTGACGCATTGAACGCGAAGCGGGACGGCAGTTTCTTGCCGATCCCGCTGTGTTCATTGGTTTCGGTCACCAGGGCGACGCCCCGGACCCCTCGAATCGAGCGAGGCCGCCCTTCTGCGTCGACCCTCCCGTTTGTGTTTTGTCAGTTTCCAAGGAAGTGATCCAGATGGCTTCGAAGGTCCAGTCGAACTTTCGGCACCGAACCAATCTCGGAAGAGTGGATCCGATCGTCGAGATCCCGAACCTGATCGACATCCAGAAGTCGAGCTACGACAAGTTCCTGCAGTCGGACGCGTCCCCGCGCGATCGCCGGGAAATCGGGCTCGAGTCGGTCTTCCGCAGCGTCTTCCCGATCAAGGACTTCGATGGGACGAGCGAGCTCGTCTACGTCTCGTACAACCTCGAGAAGCCGAAATACGACGTCGACGAGTGCCGCCAGCGCGGCATGACGTTCGCCGCTCCGATCAAGGTCACGACCCAGCTCATGGTCTACGACACCCGCGAGGGTGGCGAGCGCATCGTGCGCGACATCAAGGAGCAGGAGGTCTACTTCGGCGAAATCCCGCTGATGACCGAGACCGGTACCTTCATCATCAACGGTACCGAGCGCGTCGTCGTCTCGCAGCTCCATCGTAGCCCGGGCGTCTTCTTCGACCACGACAAGGGCAAGACGCACTCGAGCGGCAAGCTGCTCTATTCCGCGCGCATCATCCCGTACAGCGGCTCGTGGCTCGACTTCGAGTTCGACCACAAGGACATCATGTACGTGCGCATCGACCGCCGCCGGAAGATGCACGCGACCGTGCTCCTTCGCGCGCTCGGGTACAGCACGCAGGAGCTCCTCAACTACTTCTACTCGACCGAGACCGTCTTCATCGAGAAGGGCGGAAAGTTCGGGAAGTCCATCGAGTTCGACCTCCTCCCCGGTCAGCGCGCGACGCGCGACATCAAGATCGGCAACGAGGTGGTGGTCAAGAAGAACACCAAGTTCACCCGCGCCGCGATGAAGAAGCTGCGCGAGGCGAGCCTCGATCGCCTGCCCATCGAGCTCCCCGAGCTCATCGGCAAGGTCTCGGCCGAGGACGTGATCGACAAGGAGACCGGCGAGGTCCTCCTCGAGTGCAACGAGGAAGTCACCGAGATCACGCTCGACCGCCTGCGCGAGGCGAGCGTCGGTGAGTTCAAGGTGCTCTTCATCGACGGCCTCAACGTGGGCCCGTACCTCCGCGACACCCTGATCGCCGACAAGGTCAAGACGACCGAGGATGCGATCATGGAGATCTACCGGCGCCTGCGCCCCGGTGATCCGCCCACGCTCGAGACGGCGAAGCAGCTCTTCCACAATCTGTTCTTCAACGCCGAGCGCTACGATCTCTCGGCGGTCGGTCGCCTGAAGCTGAACTACAAGTTCTACCGCGACCTGCCGGAGGAGCAGCGCCCGCCGATCGATCAGACGGTGCTCACGCCGAGCGACATCCTCGAGACGGTTCGGCACCTGATCGAGCTCAAGAACGGCCGCGGCTCGGTCGACGACATCGACCACCTCGGTAACCGCCGCGTCCGCGCCGTCGGCGAGCTGATGGAAAATCAGTATCGCATCGGCCTCGTGCGCATGGCCCGCGCCATCAAGGAGCGCATGAGCGTGTCGCAGGAGATCGACACGCTGATGCCGCACGACCTCATCAACGCCAAGCCGGTCGGCGCGGTGGTGAAGGAGTACTTCGGCTCGAGCCAGCTCTCGCAGTTCATGGACCAGACGAACCCGCTCAGCGAGGTGACGCACAAGCGCCGCCTCTCCGCGCTCGGTCCGGGTGGTCTCACGCGCGAGCGCGCGGGCTTCGAGGTCCGCGACGTTCACACGACGCACTACGGCCGCATCTGCCCGATCGAGACGCCTGAAGGTCCGAACATCGGCCTCATCGCCTCGCTCAGCACCTTCGCCCGCGTGAACGAGTACGGCTTCGTCGAGACGCCTTACCGCACCGTCGGCGAGGGGCAGGTCAAGGACGAGGTCACCTGGTTCAGCGCCCTCGAAGAGGAGGGCAAGTACATCGCCCAGGCGACCGCCTCCGTCGACGAGAAGCTGCGCTTCCGCGACAACCTCGTCAGCGCGCGTCTGAACGGTGATCACCGCATGGTGACCCCCGAGCAGATCCAGCTCATGGACGTCGCGCCGAACCAGATGGTGAGCGTGGCCGCGGCGCTCGTGCCCTTCCTCGAGCACGACGACGCGAACCGCGCGCTCATGGGCGCGAACATGCAGCGCCAGGCGGTGCCGCTGGTCCGCACCGAGGCGCCGCTCGTCGGCACCGGCATGGAGCTCCGCGTCGCGATCGACTCGGGGGTGTGCGTGGTGGCGAAGCGCGAAGGCGTGGTCGAGAGCGTCGACGCCGAGCGCATCGTCGTGCGCGCCACCTCGGGCGAGGGCGACGAGGTGCCGGACATCTACCACCTCAACAAGTACCAGCGCTCGAACCAGAGCACTTGCTACAACCAGAAGCCGATCGTCCGCCCGGGCGAGCTGGTGAAGGCGAAGGACGTGCTCGCGGACGGGCCCGCCACGGACATGGGCGAGCTCGCGCTCGGCCAGAACGTGCTGGTCGCGTTCATGCCCTGGCAGGGTTACAACTTCGAGGACTCGATCCTGGTCAGCGAGCGCATCGTCAAGGACGACGTCTACACCTCGGTCCACATCGAGGAGTTCGAGTGCGTCGCCCGCGACACCAAGCTCGGCAAGGAAGAGATCACGAAGGACATCCCGAACGTCGGCGAGGAGGCCCTGAAGGACCTCGACGACGCGGGCGTCGTGCGCATCGGCGCCGAGGTCAAGCCGGGCGACATCCTGGTCGGCAAGATCACGCCCAAGGGTGAGAGCCAGCTCTCCCCCGAGGAGAAGCTGCTCCGCGCGATCTTCGGCGAGAAGGCCGGCGACGTGCGCGACAGCTCGCTCAAGGTCCCGCCGGGCGTCTCCGGCATCGTGATCAACGCCCGCATCTTCTCCCGCAAGGGCACGGAGAAGGACGAGCGCGCGCGGACCATCGAGGATCAGGAGCGCGCCAAGCTCGAGCGTACGCGCGACGAGGAAGTGAAGATCTTGCGGGACTCGTTCTACCGCAAGATGAAGCGCGTCCTCACGGGCAAGACCACCGAGGGCAAGCTCGTCGACGACAAGGGCAAGGTGCTCCTGAACAAGGGCGTCGTGCTCGACGAGACCGAGCTCGAGGCGGTGCCGCGCAAGTACTGGGGCGAGATCCCGCTCGAGAGCGGGGCGGCCGAGGTGCAGCAGCTGCTCGCCGATCTCGAGAACTTGGTGCGCGACCGCGAGGAGCACTTCCGCGACAAGATCGACCGCTTGAGCCGGGGCGACGAGCTCCCGCCGGGCGTGATCAAGATGGTGAAGGTCTACATCGCCATCAAGCGCAAGCTCCAGGTCGGCGACAAGATGGCCGGTCGCCACGGTAACAAGGGTGTGGTGAGCCGCATCCTGCCGGAGGAGGACATGCCGTACCTCGAAGACGGCACCCCGGTGGACATCGTGCTGAACCCGCTCGGCGTGCCGAGCCGCATGAACGTGGGTCAGATCCTCGAGACGCACCTCGGCCTCGCGGCGCGGGAGCTCGGGCGTCAGATCAACGGCGCGATTCAGGCGAACTACGGCCCGGACAAGCTGCGCCAGCGGATCGTCCAGTCGTACGACGCGGACAAGAACTTCTCGAAGCTCGTGAAGAACATGAGCGACGAGGAGATCATGGTCCTGTCGAAGAAGCTGAGCCGCGGCCTCTTCATGGCGTCGCCGGTGTTCGACGGCGCTCAGGAGACGGTGATCAAGAGCATGCTGACCACGGCCGGGCGCAACACGACCGGTCAGGCGGTGCTCTTCGACGGTCGCACGGGCGATCCCTTCGATCAGGAGGTGACGGTGGGCGTGATGTACATGCTCAAGCTCCACCACCTGGTCGACGACAAGATCCACGCCCGCTCGATCGGTCCGTACTCGCTCGTGACGCAGCAGCCCCTGGGCGGTAAGGCCCAGTTCGGCGGCCAGCGTCTCGGTGAGATGGAAGTCTGGGCGATGGAAGCCTACGGCGCAGCCTACGCGCTGCAGGAGTTCCTCACCGTGAAGAGCGACGACGTCCAGGGTCGCACGCGCATGTACGAATCAATCGTGAAGGGCGACTACTCGCTCGAAGCAGGCCTGCCGGAGAGCTTCAACGTGCTCATCAAGGAGCTCCAGTCGCTGTGCCTCAACGTGGAATTGGTCGAAACGACGGGTAACGCGGCCGTGGCCGCGGAAGACTGAGCCGAGGAGATAAGAAGAATGCGCGACATTTTCTCCTTTTTCGAGAAGCCGAAGGATCCGCTTTCCTTCTCTGCGATTCGCATCTCCCTGGCCAGCCCGGAGAAGATCCGGGAGTGGTCGCACGGCGAGGTGAAGAAGCCGGAGACGATCAACTACCGCACCTTCAAGCCGGAGCGGGACGGCCTGTTCTGCGCGAAGATCTTTGGCCCGGTCAAAGACTACGAGTGCATCTGCGGCAAGTACAAGCGCATGAAGCACCGCGGCATCGTGTGCGAGAAGTGCGGCGTCGAGGTGATTCAGTCGAAGGTGCGCCGTGAGCGCCTCGGCCACATCAACCTGGCCACGCCGGTCGCGCACATCTGGTTCTTGAAGAGCCTGCCGTCGCGCATCGGCAACATGCTCGACATCACGCTCAAGGATCTCGAGAAGGTCCTCTACTGCGAGGCCTACATGGTCATCGACGGTCGAGGCACGCCTCTCGAGCGCGGCGAGCTCCTGTCGGAGGATCGTTACGCCCAGCTCCTCGAGGAGTACGGCGACGAGGCCTTCGAGGCGGGCATGGGCGGCGAGGCGGTGCTCGAGATGCTGAAGCGCCTCGACGTGCACCAGCTCTCCGAGCAGCTGCGCCAGGAGATGAAGGCGTCCACCAGCGAGGCGAAGCGCAAGAAGTACGCGAAGCGCCTCAAGGTGGTCGAGGCCTTCCGCCAGAGCGGCAACCGCCCGGAGTGGATGATGCTGACGGTGATCCCGGTCTTGCCGCCGGATCTCCGCCCGCTCGTCCCGCTCGACGGCGGCCGCTTCGCGACCAGCGATCTCAACGATCTCTACCGCCGCGTCATCAACCGCAACAACCGCCTGAAGCGCCTGCTCGAGCTCAACGCTCCGGAGATCATCATCCGGAACGAGCGCCGCATGCTGCAGGAGGCGGTCGACGCCCTCTTCGACAACGGCCGCCGCGGCAAGACCATCACCGGTCCGAACAAGCGCCCGCTCAAGAGCTTGTCCGACATGCTCAAGGGCAAGCAGGGCCGCTTCCGCCAGAACCTGCTCGGCAAGCGCGTCGACTACTCGGGCCGCTCCGTGATCGTCGTCGGCCCCGCGCTGAAGCTGCACCAGTGCGGTCTGCCGAAGAAGATGGCGCTCGAGCTCTTCAAGCCGTTCATCTACAACAAGCTCGAAGAGCGCGGTTACGTCAACACCATCAAGAGCGCGAAGAAGATGGTGGAGAAGGAGCGTCCCGAGGTGTGGGACATCCTGGACGAGGTCATCAGCGAGCACCCGGTGCTCCTGAACCGCGCCCCGACGCTGCACCGCCTGGGCATCCAGGCGTTCGAGCCGGTCCTCATCGAAGGTAAGGCGATCCAGCTTCACCCGCTGGTGTGCGCGGCGTTCAACGCCGACTTCGACGGCGACCAGATGGCGGTCCACGTGGCTCTCGATCGAGGCGCAGATGGAAGCGCGCGTGCTCATGATGAGCACGAACAACATCCTCTCGCCCGCGAGCGGCCGCCCGATCATCAACCCGACGCAGGACATCGTGCTCGGCCTCTACTACGCGACGCGCATGCGCCGGTACGCAGAGGGCAGCCACCGCGAGGACACCCTCAAGGTCGACGAGAACGCGACCCAGGTCGAGGGTCACCTGCAGGGCGTGTTCGCCTCTCCCGAAGAGGTGCGCATGGCCTACGACGCGGGCGTCGTCGAGCTCCACGCCGGCATCAAGGTCCGCATCGAGGACCACGACGAAGAGGGCGAGCCCCGCACTCGCGTCGTGGCGACCACGGTCGGCCGCGTGCTGATCGCGGAGGTCATGCCCCCCGAGGTGCCCTTCGACTACGTCAACAAGGTGCTCAACAAGAAGACGTTGAGCCAGCTCATCGACGTCTGCTACCGCAAGCACCGCAACAAGGAGACCGTGCTCCTCGCCGACCGCCTGCGCAGCCTCGGCTTCGCGTTCGCGACCGGCGCCGGCATCTCCGTCTGCATGGATGACATGGTCATCCCGGCGAAGAAGAAGGAGCTGGTCGACGCGGCGCAGGCCGAGCTCGAGCGCGTTGTCGAGCAGTACCAGGAAGGCCTCATCACCGACGGCGAGCGCTACAACAAGGTCGTCGACATCTGGGCAGGCGTGGCCGACCGCGTCGCCGAAGAGATGATGGGCGGTATCGGCAAGGAGAGCATCGCCGACCCGCAGACGGGCGAGAAGTCCGAGGACTCGAGCTTCAACCCGATCTACATCATGGCCGACTCGGGCGCCCGAGGCTCGCCACAGCAGATGCGCCAGCTCGCCGCCATGCGCGGCCTCATGGCGCGCCCGTCCGGCGAGATCATCGAGACGCCGATCACCGCGAACTTCCGCGAGGGTCTCAGCGTGCTCGAGTACTTCACCTCGACGCACGGCGCGCGTAAGGGCTTGGCCGACACCGCGCTCAAGACCGCGAACTCCGGTTACCTCACGCGCCGTCTCGTCGACGTCGCGCAGGACGCCGTGGTCGCGGAGTACGACTGCGACACGGTGGACGGCATCCGCGTCACCAAGCTGGAAGAGGCCGGCGAGGTCATCCAGCCGCTCGGCGAGCGCATCCTCGGCCGCGTGGTCCTGGAAGACGTGGTCGATCCGCTCACCGGCGAGGTGATCGTCAAGGCCAACACCGCGCTCGACGAGGACCAGGTACG
>JAEZYO010000311.1 GCA_023419055.1 Pseudomonadota bacterium
TGCAGCGGGAAACTGCAGCGCGAGCGAGCTGATCGCGTTCTCGGCCGCCTTTCGCACGAGCTGGGGCCGCTCCGGATCCAGGCACTGGGCGACGGGCGTGAAGCAGCTCGCCTCACCCAGGGCGGCCAGGGCGCCGAGCGCCGAGCGGACGACCTCCGGCGACTCGTCGCCGAGCGCGGCGAGGATCTCTCCGCGCGCGATGCCCGCGCGCTCCGCGTCGGCCAGCCGCGCCAAGAGCTCGAAGCAGGCCGCCCGGGCCTCCGATTCGGCGTGCCGCGCGTACTCGACGAGCGCCGGAACCGCGGTCGGCCCGAGCAAGTCGAGCGCCTCGTCGGCCGGGGCAAGCAGCCGCTCGTTGGCGAGAGCTCGCGCCGCCGTACCTGCCACCTCTTCGAAGCAGAGGGCGCCAGCGGCCACGAGCGCGATGCCGGCGAGCTGGATGTCGTCGAGCTGCCCGGCGAGCGCCACGATGCGCGCCCGAGCCTCGGGTGACAGCGCGTGCGCCGAGCGACGGAGCCCACCGAGCGACGCCTGCGTGCGCCGCGCGAGCTGCACGATCGCCGACAGCGCCTGTTTCAAGGTCCCGCCGCGGGCGCGATCGAGCGCCGTCACGAGGAAATCGCTCGCCCGCTCGTCGCCGCACTGTCCCGCGGCCACGAGCGCCGCCCGCTCCAGGATGGGATCTTGCGCCAGGGTCAAGATGCGCTCGAGCGGGAGCACCGCGCCGAGCTCGTTCAGGCCGTCGAGCGCCGCGAGCCGCAAGAACGCGTCGGGGTCGGTGAGGCAGCTCGTGAGGAGCGGCACGGCTTCCTTCGCGCCCGCCGCCCCCACGCCGGCGACGGCTTCGAGCGCCGCCGCCCGGACGTTCGGGTCGGGTTCGCGCAGCAGCGGTCGCAGCTCGAGCAACGCCGCGGGCTGCCCGGTGCGGGCGAGCGCCTCGGCGGCGAGCTTCTTCCCGTCGGCGTCGAGCCCGCCGATGGCCGTCGCCAGGGCCTCGACCGCGTCCACGCCGAAACCGGCGATGGCTTCGACGGCGGCGTTCCGGAGCCCGACGTTTTCGCCTGGCTGAAGCGCCTCCACCAGGGCCGCGAGCAGGCGCGGAGCGGGCGCCCCCGCGACGGCGACGCGCACCGCTTCCTTGCGGACGCGCCAGTCGGGATCGCCGAGCGCGCGCAGGATGAGATCCACCGACGCCTCGGGATCCTCGAACGCGAGCCTCGCGACCGCGCGCCTGCGCTCCTCGGGATCGGAGGAGTCGAGCGCGGCGAAGATGAGCTCGCGATCGCTCACGAGATCGTCGCTCCCTTGCCGATCAGGCCGGCCATCATGAGCGGTTCGAGCAGGAGCCCGAAGCGCGAAACGTCGAGCACGAAAGTGAGCGCGCCGTCGTACGTGGTGACGCCGCTGATGCCGCGCACGTCGTCGCCGCCGCCGAGCGCGGGCGCGCGCCGGATCTCGGCGCCGCCGGTGCCGAACACGTCGGTCACGCGGTCCACCGCCAGGCCGAAGGTGCGCCCCTCGACCTCGAGCAGGATCCATTTGGCGCGGCGCGGGTCCGCGAGCTTCGGCAGGCCGAAGCGCACCCTGAGATCGAGGATGGGGACGACCTCGCCGCGGTGATCGGCCACGCCGGCGACGGCGGGCGGCGCGTGCGGGAGCTCCGTCAAGACCAGAGGATTGACGATCTCTCGCACTGCACCGATCGGCACCGCGTAGGCCACGTCGCCGACGACGAAGCCGACCAAGCTCTTCTGGGGATCGGGGCGCTGCTTTGCCATTATGCGTGATCCGAGACGATGGCCTTGAGATCGAGCAGCACGATGAACATCCCCTCGGGCCTGCCGACGCCGAGCACGTACTCGGCGACGTCTCCGCCGAGCGCCGCCGCGGCCATCTCGACCTCCGACTCCTGGAGTCGTACCACCTGGCGCACCTCGTCGACCAGGAGCCCCATGACCTCGCCCCAGTCCGCGGTGACGAGCAGGATGCGGGTCCGACGCGCGAAGGGCCGCTCCTCGAGCCGGAGGCGGCGCCGGAGATCGACCACGGTCACGAGCAGGCCGCGCACGCTACAGACGCCGAGGACCTCGTGGGGCGCGCGCGGCACCTCCGTGATGGGCGGCGGGCTCAGGATCTCTTTGATGCGCGTGAGCTCGACGCCGTAGAGCTCTTCACCCAGCTTGAAAGTGAGAAATTCGCGCACGGGGCCGCGCTCGGCCGTGCGCCGCACGATCCTGCCGACGCGGTTCTTGGCGAGCTCAGCCATGGAACCTCGCTGGGTGCCGGATCATGTCGCTGCCCGCCAGCATCTCCTCGATCACGGCGGCTGCGTCGAGCACCAGGCCCACGCGCTGATCGCCGAGCTCCGTCGCGCCGGCGAAGCCCCGCACGCTCGAGAGCGAGCGCCCGAGCGGCTTGATCACGATGTCCTGCTGGCCGTAGAGGTGGTCCACCACGATGCCGAGGCGCCGGCTGCCGACCGCCGCCACGACGACGAAGCGCCTGCGCCCCACGTCTTGCGCCGAGCGCGTGAGGCCGAGCAGGCGATCGAGCCGACAGAGCGGCAGCGTCGCGCCGCGCAGCGTGATGACCTCGCGCCCGTCGAGGTTTCGCACCGCGCCCTCCTCGAACGAGAGCGCTTCGGACACGCTGGCGAGCGGCACCGCGAACACCTGCCCTGCGCTCCTCACCATCAGCGCCGCGACGATCGCGAGCGTGATAGGCAAGGTGATCGTCATCTTGGTGCCGATGCCGGTCTCGCTGTGGACGTCGATCACCCCGCCGAGCTTGCCGATGTTGGTCTTGACGACGTCCATCCCGACGCCGCGGCCGCTGAGATCGTCGACGGACTCGCGAGTCGAGAGCCCGGGCAGGAAGATGAGCCCCAGCACCTCTTCACGCGTCAGCTCCGTGACCTCGTCGGTCTTCAGCTTGCCGAGCGCGACCGCCTTGTTGACGAGCCCCTGCTCGTCGATGCCGCGACCGTCGTCCTCGACCTCGATCATCACGTGGTTGCCCTTCTGATAGGCGTTCAACGCGATGGTGCCCGCGGCAGGCTTGCCGACCTCCTTGCGCCGCTCGGCCGCCTCGATCCCGTGATCGATCGCGTTCCGGATCATGTGCATCAGAGGGTCGCTGAGCTCCTCGACGATGAGCTTGTCTATCTCCGTCTCGGCGCCGGTGATGACGAGCCGGATCTCTTTACCCACCTCGCGGCTGATCTGGCGCACCACGCGCGCCAGGCGCTCGAAGACCTGCCCGAGCGGGACCATGCGCACTTCGAGGATGCCGTTCTGCATCTCGCCGAGTCGGCGCTCGAAGCTCCGGTGCAGGCGCTGGAGCTCGGTCGCGAGCTTGCGCTCGCCCTCGCCGCGGAGGCGCTCGGCGATGCGCGAGAGCGAGCCGCGCACGATCGCGAGCTCGCCCACGATGTTCATCAGGTGGTCGAGCTTTCGGA
>JAEZYO010000338.1 GCA_023419055.1 Pseudomonadota bacterium
GGAGGGGAGGAGGGGGACAGCGCGGGCGCCGGGGGCGAGAGCGAGGGCCCGCCCCCGGATCCGATCGTCCGAAGCGGCAAGGTCGATCTCTTGTTCGTGGTCGACAACTCCATTTCCATGGCCGACAAGCAGGCGCTGCTCGCGAAATCAGTGCCGGCGCTCGTCGAACGGTTGATCGATCCCTGGTGCATCGGTAACGCCGGCGCGACGCCGCCTTCCGGCGACGGGAGCTGCCCTACTGGGACCGAGCGCGAGCATGCCGCAGTGCGCGACCTTCATGTCGGCGTGCTGAGCTCGAGCCTCGGAGCGCACGGCGGCCAGATCTGCACCGACCCCGACGATGACGACCACGCTCGCTTGATCGGTAAAGTTCGCACGGGGCTCTCGAGCTGGAACGACTCCGGTTACTTGAAATGGGATCCCGAGGGTCAGGCAGCACCTCCGGGCACCGCGGACGCGAGCGCGCTCGCCCAGGATCTCGAGGCGATGGTGCTGGCCGCGGGCGACACGGGGTGCGGCTACGAGGCGCCGCTCGAGGCGCTCTATCGCTTCTTGGTCGACCCCGAACCGCCCCTCACGGTCACGAAGAGCGGAAGCGTCAACGTCGTCGAAGGGGTCGATCAGGACGTCCTCACGCAGCGCGCGGCCTTCCTGCGACCCGACTCGGCGGTGATGGCGGTCATCATCAGCGACGAGAACGACTGCTCGATCCAAGACGTGGGACAGAGCTACCTGGTGACGACGACCATGAACGGCTCCACGCCGTTCAATCTGCCACGCGCTACCGCGGTCTGCGCTGGCGACCCCAACGACCCTTGCTGTCGCCCTTGCGCCTCCGGCGAGTCCACTCCGCCGTCCGGGTGCATCGCGCTCGCATCGGACAGCGAGTGCCAGAAGGGTACGTTCTACGCCGCGGCCGACGACCACTTGAACCTGCGCTGCTTCGACCAGAAGCGTCGCTTCGGGTTCGACTTCCTCCACCCGATCGAGCGCTACGTGCGCGGGTTCAGCGCCTCGACCGTTCCCAATCGGCAAGGGGAGCTGGTCCCGAACCCGCTCTTTGAGGCGGGACGCGATCCGAGTCTGATGATGCTGACGGTCATCGCGGGCGTGCCCTGGCAAGATCTGGTGCTCGACCATGCGAGCGCGGATACGCTCGAGTTCCTCTCGACCGAGGAGCTCAGCGACCGCGGGCGCTGGAGCGTGATCGTGGGCGATCCCGACGACTTCGTCGCTCCGACCGACCCGTTCATGGTCGAGTCGATCGCCCCGCGAACCGGAACGAACCCGATCACGGGTCAATCGCCGGCCGCGAGCTCGTCGCTCGATCCGACCGCCGCCTTGAACGGCCACGAGTACAACGTCGTTGGCCTCGATGACCTGCAGTACGCCTGCATCTTCCCGCTCGAGGATCCCATCGCTTGTCAGGAGGAGGACAGTAGCTGCGACTGTCAGCCTTCAGCGGCGCCGTACAACAAGCCACTCTGCCAGGCTCCTTCGGGCTCCGCCGCCGGTTCCACTCAGTACTACGGCAAGGCGTACCCGGGGCTCCGCTTGCTCGAGGTCGCGCGGCGGCTCGACGAGCAGAGCGTCGTGGCCTCGATCTGCCCGCGCAACGTCGTCGACGAGACGGACGACGACTTCGGGTACTACCCGGCGCTGCGAGCTCTCCAGCGGCGCCTTGGTCCGCGCCTCGAGTAGGGCCGCCGCTACTCCGCGAAGAGCACCTTGGCGCCGCTCGAGATGGCGACGACCGCAGGGTGGACGATCTTGCGGTCGAGGGTGATCGCGTAGTAGCGCTCCTTCACCTCGCGCGTCGTGCCGATCAACGATACGCGGTACTGGCTCCGAATTTCGCGCTCGAGCGCGGCGGGCGCGGCGAAGGCTCCCACCGCGGCTCCTCCGAACGCCTGGCTGAGCGCGCTATCGGCGAACTCGCCGACGACCATGGGCCGGATCCCCTGGCTCCTGAACCATTGATCCAGCGAGCGGCGAAGCACGGTGTTCTCGGTGGGCAAGAGCAGGGGGGCGCCGTCGAGTGAGGCAGGGAAGCCGCGGCGTAGCTTTTTCGTGAGCGCGGGCGCGGCGAAGAAGGCGATCGAGCTCTCACCGAGCAAGTGATGGAACGCTCGTACTCCGATGTTCGCCGGGAGCGGCGCGTCGCTCAGCACGAGGTCGAGCCGCTGCACCGCGAGCCGGGAGAGCAGACGCTCCGTGTCGGCTTCCTGGCAGATGATGCGGATGGGCTCCTTGATCGCGAACGCCGGCTCGAGCAGGCGGTGGACCACGATCTTCGGCAGCACGTCCGCCACACCGACTTCCACCCGTAGCGGCTGACCCGCGGGGCGACCGTGCACCACGTCGAGGAGCTCGCGTCCGAGGGAGAAGATATCCTCGGCGTAGCGCAGCACGACTCGGCCAGTCTCGGTGAGCTCCAAGCTCCGTCCGCGCCTGGTGAAAAGGGGAGTCCCGAGCGCTTGCTCGAGGCTCCTGATCTGCGTGCTCAGCGTCGGCTGCGCGAGCCTGAGCTCCTCCGCTGCCTGCGTAACACTGCCCAGCCGCGCCACGCGCCAGAAGTAATAGAGGTGGTGATAGTTGAGCCATTCCATGCAGGTAGCGCGCGGCAACGAAGGAAAAAACAATGGTTGCCGCCGTGTATCATAGGTTTTTTGGATACTTCGCGCCGGTATTTTCTATTGGCTTAAATGGCCCGGAACCTGCAGAGGTTGGGGCGTGCACTCCGTCGGAACTCCCGCCCTTTGGATCGGCTTCACGGTCTTCGTGCTGCTGATGCTCGCGCTCGACCTCGGCGTCTTCAACAAGAGGAGCCACGTCATCGGCTTCAAAGAGTCGCTGACCTGGTCGCTCGTCTGGATCGGCCTGGCCACCGTGTTCGGCGCCGGCATCTTCTGGCAGTTCGGCGCGGAGCGCGGCCTCGAGTTCGCCGCCGGCTACGTGATCGAGAAGTCGCTCAGCGTCGACAACCTGTTCGTCTTCGTCGTCATCTTCTCGGCGTTCAAGATTCCGGCGCAGTATCAGCATCGAGTCCTGTTCTGGGGTGTGCTCGGCGCGCTCATCATGCGCGCGATCTTCATCGGGCTCGGTGCCGCGCTGCTGCAGCGCTTCCACTGGATCCTCTACGTCTTCGGCGCCATCTTGATCGTCAGCGCGATTCGGCTCTGGCGCGAGCAGCACGAGGCCGAAAATCCCAAGGAGGGCCTCGCTTATCGCACGCTGAAGAAGCTCATCCCGTCGACCGATCAGATCCACGGTCAGCACTTCTTCATCAAAGAGGCCGGCTAGTGGCTCGCCACGCCCCTCTTCTCGGTGCTGCTCGTGGTCGAGATCAGCGACGTCGTTTTCGCGGTGGACTCGATCCCCGCCATCTTCGCGGTGACCGACGATCCCTTCATCGTCTACACCTCGAACGTCTTCGCCATCCTCGGGTTGCGCTCGCTCTACTTCCTGCTCGCCGGCGCCCTCGACCGCTTCTACCTCCTGAAGCCGGCCCTCTCGGTCGTGCTCGCCTTCGTCGGCGTGAAGCTCCTCATCACGGACTTCTACAAAATCCCTATCGCGATCTCGCTTGCGGTGATTGCGTCTCTCCTCACGGGCGCCATCCTGGCCTCGCTCAAATGGCCCCGGCCCGCGCATCACGAGCTACCGAAGTCCGAGAAGGAAGGCCTCGACCAGCACCGCCCGAGCGGCGCCAGCGCCGGGTCTTGAAAGACCCACTCAGGGACACAGGACTCCGCGAGGGGGCGAGGCATCGGTTGACAGATCGTCACGGTGTGGGTAGATAGTCACCGATCGTAACCCTTACGCATGCGTTAGGGTTAGGGTTTGAGGCTGCCGCCCGGCAGTCTCCGCCACCCCGATGACGACCCGCCACCTTCCCCTCGCAGCCCAGCCGGAGTCCCTGGTGCCCCCCACGGGTACTGGTGCGTCCGGCATCAAGGACGACGAGCTGTTGCAGGTCGGTGACCTGGCGAAGGCCACTGGGAAGACGGTACGGGCCATTCACCTTTACGAGGAGCTCGGCCTGCTGAAGGCGCACGAGCGCTCGAAGGGCCGCTACCGACTGTTCACGGCGGAGTCCGTGACTCGGGTTCGTTGGATCACGAAGCTCCAGAGCCTCGGGCTCTCGCTTTCGGAGATCCAGACCCTGGTTCGTGAACAGGAAGGGTCGGGCTCCGCGCACTTCGCGGCGCGCAAGCTGAGCGGGGTGTACTTGGCGAAGCTCGAGGAGACCCGGCGCCGCATCGCCGAGCTCGTCGAGCTCGAGCGCGAGCTCGAGAAGAGCCTTTCGTTTCTGTCCACGTGCAACGTCGCGTGCGAGTCGGCGGCGCCGGTCCACTCCTGCCCGAGCTGTGACCGACACCCGGAGGGCGATGTCGCCCCCGACCTCGTGCTCGGCGTCCGCGTTTCATGAAGTTTTGGATTTCGAGATGACCCTGAAGTTTCCCATCTACATGGACAATCACGCGACGACGCGCGTCGACCCGCGCGTTCTCGAGGCGATGATGCCGTATTTCACGACCGACTTCGGCAACGCCGCGAGTCGGACGCACGCCTTCGGCTGGACCGCCGAGGCCGCGGTCGACGACGCCCGCGAGCACATCGCCGGGCTCATCAACGCCGAGTCGGGCAAGGAGATCGTGTTCACGTCCGGCGCGAGCGAGAGCGACAACCTCGCGATCAAGGGCGTGGCCGAGTACTACCAGTCGAAGGGCAACCACATCGTCACGACCGTGATCGAGCACAAGGCGGTGCTCGACTCCTGCAAGCGCCTCGAGAAGCAGGGCTTCCAGGTGACGTACCTGCCGGTGGGCAAGGACGGCATCGTCGATCCCGCGGAGGTCGAGAAGGCGCTCACGGACAAGACGATCCTGGTGAGCGTGATGCTCGCCAACAACGAGGTCGGCACGATCCAGCCGATCGGCGAGATCGGCAAGATCACGCGCGCTCGCGGAGTGCTCTTGCATTGCGACGCGGTGCAGGGCATCGGCAAGACGCCCTTCGACGTCAGGTCGATGAACGTGGACCTCGCGTCGATCACCGCGCACAAGATCTACGGACCGAAGGGCGTCGGCGCGCTCTACGTGCGGCGCAGCAAGCCGCGCGTGCGCCTGGTCGCTCAGATGGATGGCGGCGGTCACGAGCGCGGCAATCGCTCGGGCACGCTGAATGTCCCGGGCATCGTCGGCTTCGGCAAGGCATGCCAGATCCTGCGCCAGGAAGGCGCGCAGGAGATCGCGCGCATCGCCGCGCTCCGTGACAAGCTGAAGCAGCGGCTGATGGGCGAGCTCGACGAGGTGATCCTGAACGGTCACCCCGAGCGGCGCCTCCCCGGCAACCTGAACGTCTCCTTCGCCTTCGTGGAGGGCGAGGGGCTGATGATGGCGATCAAGGACGTCGCCGTCTCGAGCGGCTCGGCTTGCACGAGCGCGAGCCTCGAGCCGAGCTACGTGCTGCGTTCGATGGGCCTCGACGAGGACCTCGCGCACTCTTCGATTCGCTTCGGCCTCGGTCGCTTCAACACCGAGGAAGAGGTCGATTACGTGGCCGATCTGGTCATCGGCAAGGTCAGGAAGCTGCGGGACATGTCACCGCTTTACGAGATGCACCAGCAGGGCATCGACCTGAAGTCGATTCAGTGGACGGCGCACTGAGAGGTTGAAATGGCATACAGCGACAAGGTCATCGAACACTACGAGAACCCGCACAACGTCGGCGTGCTCGACCAGAACGACCCCCAGGTGGGCACCGGCCTCGTGGGCGCGCCCGCTTGCGGTGACGTGATGCGCCTGCAGATCAAGGTCAGCGACGAGGGCGTGATCGAAGACGCCAAGTTCAAGACCTTCGGGTGCGGCTCGGCGATCGCGTCGTCGTCGCTCGCGACCGAGTGGATCAAGGGCAAGACCATCGACGAGGCCGCGGCCATCAAGAACAGCCAGATCGCAGAAGAGCTCTCGCTCCCGCCGGTGAAGATCCACTGCTCGGTCTTGGCCGAGGACGCGATCAAGAGCGCCATCGAGGATTTCAAGAAGAAGCGCGCCGCCCGCCAGGCCCTGTCCGGCGAGGACGCTGCCGCCCCCACGGCCGCCGAGTCCCCCTCCGGGGATCGCGCAGCGCGTCAGTAAGAAAGAGACCGTCATGCACACCGAGCCGAGCTCTCCCGCACCATCCCCGGCACTCTCGAAGAAGAGCGTGGGCGTGAGTGACGCCGCGATCGAGTACGCCAAGCAGCGCCTCGCGCAGCGCGGCACGCCCGACGCGGCGATCCGCCTGGGGATCAAGGGCGGCGGGTGCTCGGGCTTCTCTTACGTCATCGAGTTCAGCGACGATCCGCCGCGCGAGCGCGATCTCGTGCACGAGTTCGGCGGGGTCCGCTTCTACGTGGACAAGAAGAGCCTCGTCTACTTGGCAGGCTCGGTGCTGGACTACGAGAAGACGGTGATGTTCCAGGGCTTCAAGTTCAAGAACCCGCAGGAGGCGTCGCGCTGCGGCTGCGGGCACTCGTTCACGGTGCGCTGAGCCAAGCGACGAAATTTACGTTGATTGATCCGTTCCAGACGCTGGGCGTCGAGCCCGCGTACGAGCTCGACGCGACGGAGCTCGAGCGGCGGCACCGCGATCTTTCTCGCGCGCTCCACCCGGACCGCTTCGCCGGGAGGCCCGCTTCGGAGCGCCGCCAGGCGCTCTCGCGCGCGATCGAGGTGAACGAGGCCTTCCGCCGCTTGCGTGATCCCGTGCGGCGCGGAGAGGCGCTCCTGGAAAAGCTCGGCGTGCGCCGTGAAGAAGGGCAGGAGCCCCGCCCGGAGGCGAGCTTTCTGATGGGCGTGATGGAGCTCCGCGAGGCGCTCTCCGACGTCCGGCGCAGCAAGGATCAAAAGGAGCTTGCGCGGCTCGTCGGCCGCGTGAAGGAGCTCGAGGCTCAAACCAAGGCATCTTTGGGCACGCTCTTCCAGCGTCGCCCGTTCGACGCCGACGCGGCCGAACGGAGCCTCGGAGAGCTGCGTTATTACCGTCGTTTTCTCGAAGAGGCTGCGCTCGTCGAAGACGAGATCTGAGCCTTTTACGGCGCAAGGAGCGCCCATGCTACTCGACATATTCGATCCCAAGGCGCCGCCGACCCCGATCGGCATCGATCTCGGCACCACGAACTCGATCGTGGCCTACGTGCGAGACGGGCGCCCCACCGCGCTCACGACCTGTGACGGCAGCGCGCTCCTGCCGTCGGTCGTGAACTTCGCTCCGGAAGGCGCCGTGCTCGTGGGCGCGGCCGCTCTGGCCCGAGCCTCACGCGAGCCAGAGCGCACCATCGTCAGCGTGAAGCGCTTCATGGGGCGTGGGGCGGATGACCCGGAGACCCGGCGCCTCGGCGCCTACCGCTTCGCGGAGCCCGCGAGCGCAGAAGAGGCCAAGGTCGTCCGCTTCGACGTCGGCGGCGCGATCAAGACGCCCGTCGAGGTCAGCGCAGAGATCTTGAAGAGCCTGAAGCGCAGCGCCGAGGACCAGCTGAAGCGGGTGGGTGGCGCCGTCATCACCGTGCCTGCCTACTTCGACGACGCTCAACGTCAGGCGACCAAAGACGCCGGGCGGCTCGCCGGGCTCGAGGTCCTGCGCTTGCTGAACGAGCCGACCGCGGCTGCGCTCGCCTACGGGCTCGAGAAGCGGCAAAATGGGCTCTTCGCCGTCTACGACCTGGGCGGCGGCACCTTCGACGTGACGGTGCTGACGCTCGAGGACGGCGTCTTCCAGGTGCGCAGCACCGGCGGAGACAGCGCTCTCGGCGGCGACGACATGGACCGCGCCGTCGCGGAGCATTTCTTGGGCGCGATGGGCGCGACCTCGCGCGAGACTCGGACTCCCGAGGTCGTGAGCCTGGTGCTCGGCGCGGCGAGAAAGGCGAAACACGCTCTCACCGAGCAGACGGAGGTCGACGTGGAGCTCCCGCGCGCCGGCGGCGGCGAGCTCACGCTCAGGCTCACGCGCGTGGCGTTCGAGGAGATGATCGCACCCTTGCTGGAGCGCACCGGGCGCGCGGCGAGGCGCGCACTTCGTGACGCAGGAGTCGAAGCGACCGAGCTCGACGGGGTGATTCTGGTCGGCGGAGCGACGCGCGTGCCCCGAGTGCGCTCGTACGTCGCCGAGACTTTCGGGCGCGAGCCGCTCGGCGACATCGATCCCGAGCTCGTGGTTGCCTACGGCGCTGCGAGCCAGGCGAGCTTGCTCGCGCAGGCGAGCGACGAGGTGCTGCTGCTCGACGTGCTGCCGCTCTCGCTGGGCCTCGAGACCATGGGTGGCGGCGTGGACAAGATCCTCCCGCGCAATACGACCATCCCGGCGGGCGCGCGCTCCACGTTCACGACGTACGCGGACAACCAGACGGGCTTCGACCTGCACGTCGTGCAGGGAGAGCGCGAGCTCGCGGCCGACTGTCGCTCGCTGGCTCGCTTCAAGCTTTCAGGGATCCCGCCGATGCCGGCGGGCATGGCGCGACTCGAAGTGACCTTCCACGTCGACGAGAACAACCTCCTCAGCGTCACGGCGCAGGAGCTCACGACGGGCCTCTCTCAGAAGGTGGAGGTCAAGCCGAGCTACGGACTTTCGGACGAACAAGTGGAGCAAATGCTGATCGACGCGCTGGACTACGGGGAGCAGGATTTCGAAGCCAGGCGGCTCGCCGACGCTCGCGTGGAGGCCGGTCGCATCGTGCTCGCCACGCAGAAGGGGCTCGACACCGACGCCGACCTCTTGTCCGAGTCGGATCGGCAAGGCATCGACCGAGAGCTCGCGGCGCTCCAGCGCGCCATCGAAAGCGCGACCTCCGCGTCGGTGATCCAAAATCGCATCGACGCGCTCGACGAGGCGACGCACGCCTGGGCGGGCGAGCGCATGAACCGCGCCATCGCGCGAGCGATCGCCGGTCGCAACGTCTCCCAGGTCGAAGAAAGCGTGGAGCACGCGGCTGGGGTGGACGCGCACCTCGCCGCTCACGCAGCGGGGAGAGGCTGATGGCAAAGGTGCTCTTCGTCGAGCAGAACGTCGAGATCGAGGTTCCTGTCGGGACCTCGATCCTGGACGCTGCCCGCCTGGTCAATGCTCCCGAAGGCAGCGCGTGCGGCGGCGTCTGCGCTTGCTCCACGTGTCACGTCTACGTCGAGGCCGGCGCCGAGCTCTTGAGCGAGAGCGAAGAGGACGAGGAGGACATCCTCGACAAGGCCTTCGACGTTCGCATGAACTCTCGCCTCGGCTGCCAGGCGAAGATTCAGCGCGAGGGCACGCTCAAGGTCCGCATCAGTCGCGAGAGCCTGGACGCCTACTACAACGAGCACCCCGACGATCCCCGGCCCGGGTAACGGGGTAGTCCAATGTAGCCAGTCAGTCCTCGCCCAGGCGGGGGACCTTGGGCTTCGGACCGTCCTTTCGCGGCGGATGGGGAGGCGACTCGGAGTCAGCCGACTCGCCTCCAATGACCCCGAGGACTCGCGCGCGCGCCCATGAGACCGCCCGCGCGAGGTCGCTGGCCGCTTCGCGGGCCGCCGAGGTCCGAGCGATGGCCTTCACATGCTCGAAACCTGTCTTGTGGCCGAGCGGAACACACACGAATCCGAGCAAAGCAAAGAGCCCGACCACCATCTCTGCGGCTCGCCGGCCCGTGGTTCCGAACACGCGCGCATCGTACCGGCCCCGGCCCACACCAGGAAAATTGTTGGCCAAACAAGGCTCTCGGTAGCGCTGCGCGCCCGTGGCGGTCGTCTCGGCCTGGTGGTAGGATGTCGAGGCCCTTCGCCAGACACTAGGTCCCGAGTTGGTTCAGTTCGTGCCGTTGGAGTCGAGTTCTGTGTGGCGCTGTTTCAATGGTGAGACGGTGCGGTCGTGAGCGTGAGAGCGTCGTGCGTTCGTTCGAGGGCCGGGAAAAGACGCGGTGCTGTTCGGAGAAGGTAGATGCGACTGTACGTAGGTAACCTCGCGTACTCGACGACCGAGGACTCGCTTCGAAGCGAATTTGGCAAGTTTGGGACGGTGACCGAAGCGAGCGTGGTGATCGATCGCGTGAGCGGACGCTCCCGGGGATTTGGATTCGTCGAGTTCGCCTCGGCGGAAGAGGGCAACAA
>JAEZYO010000402.1 GCA_023419055.1 Pseudomonadota bacterium
TCTTCGGCGGAGATGACCCCGAGCGCGAGCGCGGCCTCGCGCAGCGTGGTGCCCTCCTTGTGCGCCTTCTTCGCGATCTTGGCCGCGTTGTCGTAGCCGATGTGCGGGTTCAGCGCCGTGACGAGCATCAGCGAGTTCTCGAGTAGCTGCTTGATGCGCGGCCGGTTCGGCTCGATGCCCTCGGCGCAGTTCTTGCGGAAGCTGTCGCAGCCGTCGGCGATGAGCCGCGTGCTCTGGAGGAAGTTGTGCGCGATGAGCGGCTTGAAGACGTTGAGCTGGAAGTTGCCGCTCGCGCCGCCGATGTTGATGGCAACGTCGTTGCCGAGCACTTGCGCGGCGAGCATGGTGAGCGCCTCGGACTGCGTGGGGTTCACCTTGCCCGGCATGATGGAGCTGCCCGGCTCGTTCTCCGGGATGATGAGCTCGGCGAAGCCGGAGCGAGGCCCCGACGCGAGCCAGCGCACGTCGTTCGCTATCTTCATGAGCGAGGCGGCGAGCGTCTTCAGCGCGCCGTGCGCGAACACGACCGCGTCATGGGCGGCGAGCGCCTCGAACTTGTTCGGCGCGGTCACGATCGGGTGGCCGCTCTGCTCGGCGATCTTCTTCGCGACGCGGACGGCGTACTCGGGGTGCGCGTTGAGGCCGGTACCGACCGCGGTGCCGCCGAGCGCGATCTCCGCGAGGTGGGGCACGGCGCTCTTCAGGTGTTCGATGCCGTAATCGAGCTGCGCCACCCAGCCGCTGATTTCCTGCCCCAGGGTGAGCGGCGTCGCGTCCATCAGGTGGGTGCGGCCGATCTTCACGACGTCGCCGAATGCCTTGGCCTTCTTGTCCAGCGTGTCGCGCAGCGCCTTCACGCTCGGGATCACGCGCGTGAGCACCGCGTCCGTGCAGGCGAGCGAAATAGCGGCGGGGAAGACGTCGTTCGACGACTGGCCGCGGTTCACGTGATCGTTCGGGTGGACGAGGCGCTTCTCGCCGCGTTCACCCCCGAGGATCTCGCTCGCGCGGTTCGCGAGCACCTCGTTCATGTTCATGTTGCTCTGCGTGCCGCTGCCGGTCTGCCACACCACGAGCGGGAACTCGTCGTCGTGCTTGCCGGCGATGACTTCGTCCGCCGCTGAGACGATCGCTCCCGCGATCTTGGCGTCGAGCGTCCCGAGATCCTGGTTGACCAGGGCTGCAGCTTTTTTGACACGGGCCAGCGCGTAAAGGAGCGCAAGGGGCATGCGTTCGCCCGAGATGGCGAAGTTTTCGCGGCTGCGCTGCGTTTGAGCGCCCCAGAGGCGGTCCGCGGGGACTTCGATGGGGCCGAAGGTGTCGTACTCGGTGCGAGAAGCTGCCATGGGAACTGCCTCCTCGGATTTCTCGAGCCGGGGATCAAGCACCCTCTCGCTCGGACACCTGGTTATTTGACCGGACCGCGAGCCACGGTTAGGAACGAAGGAGATGCCGAGGTACAGGTCTGTCCTCGGCCCCCTCTTCGCCGGAATGCTCCTGGCGGGGACGGGGCCCCGCGCCTGGGCCGCCACCCCGAGCCCGAGTGCCGCTCCGTCTGCCTCGCAGAAGCCTGCCGCGCAGCCTTCGCCCGCACCCAAAGCGAAGCCCGCTTCCGAAGCCAAGCCCGCTTCCGAAGGGGAGAAGGCGGCACCAAAGCCCAAGACCACCGAGGCAAAGGCTGCCGAGACGAAGCCCTTGCCCGTGAAGGCGCCTGAGCCGAAGCCCGGCAAGGCAGCGGAAACCCTGCCTGCCGATGCGAAGCCGGCGGCTGCCAAGTCCGAGAGCAAGCCTTCTGATTCGAAGCCGGCGGCCAAGCCACAGAACAAGCCTGCCGATTCGAAGCCCGCGGCCAAACCGGTCGACAGCAAGGCTCCGACGAGCAAGCCGAGTGAGTCGACGTCGGCTCCGGGGAAGCTCCCGGAGGCGAAGCCCGCGCTCGAAGTGAAGCCCGCCCCCGAGGCAAAGGGCGAGCTCAAGGCAGCGGATCCGACGCGCGGCGCGCCGACCCGGAAGGTTCCCGAGCCTCCCGCTCCGGCCAAGGAAGCGAAGAAGGCTCCCGAATCCCCTCCGTCACTACCCGAGAAACCGATCAAGGCACCTGGGGTTGTGAAGGAAGCAGAAAAATCCGGAGTCGCTGGCAAGCCCAGCTATCAGAAGGGCAAGGCGCCGAAGAAGCCGGCAGCAGCTCTTCCCTCGGGCGTCGCCCGACCGCTACCGGACGCGGATGCGCGACGCCAGGTCGCTGGTGGACCTACCGCGGACCAGCTCCGCGCCGGCAAAGACGATCCGGAGCTTCGCGCGCTGCGCGAGGCGGAGCGCGTGCTCTTTCCCCGAGCACTGCCCGGGGTGACGCCGGGCTGGTCGTGGGATCTGCCGCGTCCCGTGAACGCGGGCGGCCCCGAGGTGGTCGCCTCTGGCTTACCGCCGACCACGCCCATCGCGGGCACGGCGGCGCCAGCTGCCGCCGATCTCGATTGGATCAAGCGTCTCAACTTGCCGGACGTTCCGGTGCGCTGGGACGAGCGGGTCATCAAGTACCTCAAGTTCTATCGGGACAGCCCGAGCGGTCGCGCGGTCGCCAAGGCGTGGGCGAAGAAGAGCGGCAAGTACGTGAAGGCGCTCCGCGCCGAGCTCGGCAAGGCGGGGTTGCCCTCCGATCTGGTCTGGCTCTCGCTCATCGAGAGCGGCCACAACCCGAGCATCGTCTCGCCCGCGGGCGCGGTCGGCTTGTGGCAGTTCATGCCCGACGCGGGGCGAACCTACGGGCTCGCGATCGATCGCTGGGTCGACGAGCGGCTCGATCCGGAACGCTCCACCGAGGCTGCGGCTCGCTACCTCGGCGACCTGTACCGGCGCTTCGGCAGCTGGGACCTGGCGATGGCGTCTTACAACATGGGCTACGGGGGTCTCAGCCGGGCGATCCGCAAGTACTCGAGCAATGATTTTTGGGAGCTCTCGCGGCACGAAGCGGGCCTGCCGTGGGAGACGTCGCTCTACGTGCCGAAGATCGTGGCGACCGCGATCATGATGAACAACCCGAACGCTTTCGGCATCGGTGACGTGACTCCCGAGCCGCCCGAGAGCTTCGACACGGTGCTCGTCGGGCCGGGCACTCCGCTCGACGCGGTGGCGCGCGCGGCGGGCGTGAGCATCGAAACCATCGAGGCGATGAACCCGCAGTACCTCGCGGGCCGCACTCCTCCCAGCGTGCCGGGACAACGCGCGCCGAGCTATCGGGTGCGCGTCCCGAGCGGGAGAGGCAAGACCGCGACGCAGTCACTCGCGCTCTCGCCGTCGCAGCTCGACGGGGTCGTCACCTACGTCGTGCGGGCGGGTGATACTGCCGAGACGATCGCCGCGGCTGCCGGAACGAACGAGGCGAAGGTTCGCGCGCTGAATCGTATCGGCTCGCAAGAGGTTCTGGCCGCGGGCACCGTCATGTTGGTGCCTCAGCAGGATCGCCGCCCCATCGAGCCCGAAGCCCCACGTGAAGACGTGGTCGTCGTCTCCAAGCGCATCGCCGCGCCGTCCGGCAAGGACAGGCTCTTTTACCGCGTGGTCTCGGGCGACACGCTCGGCAAGGTCGCCGATGCGTTCGGCGTCACTCGCCCCGAGCTCCTCGCCTGGAACGCGCTCGACGAAGGCGCGCGGCTCGTGCCCGGAATGACGCTCCAGGTGTTCGTGAAGCAGGGCGAGAACGTCCGAGTCCGCTGCGTGAAAGATCGTGATGCGCGCGTGCTCGTCGCCGGGACGCCCGAATTTTTCGACTACTACGAGGGGCTGAACGGCAAGAAGCGCATCGTCGTCGCGGCTCGTAGCGGCGACACGCTGGCGAGCGTGGGGCGGCGCTACGGCATGACCGTCGGCTGGATGGAGCGGGTGAACCGGCGCTCCCGTACGGACAAGCTCGAGCCGGGCGAGTCGCTCGTGGTCTACACGGACCGTGCCGTCTCGGGCTCGGCGCCGACCGAGGTCGCGATGGCCAAGCTCGCCGACCCGATCGCGCCGGTCCCCGGCGTCTTGCCGAGCATCGAAACGCTCACGGCCGAGGGAACCGCGGGCCGCGACGACTCGCTCGACGACGAACCCGCGAAAAATCCCTGAAGCGACTCGCGCGCTCTCGTCCGGCGAGAGGCGCCCCTCGACGCGAAGTTGCCACCTTTCCCGGAATCGGGGAGATACGCAACATGGCCCACGATCTCAGCGCCGTCGTTCTCGCCGCCGGACAAGGCACTCGGATGAAGAGCACCCTGCCGAAGGTGCTGCACCCGCTCGCGGGACGCCCGCTGCTCGCGTACCCGATCCGCGCCGCGCTCGCGGTCGGCGCTCGCCGCATCGTCGTCGTGACGAGCGGCCGCCCCGAGATCGACGCCGCGCTCGCGCACGAGTTTCCCGGCGTCGACATCGTGACCACGGTTCAGGATCCTCCTCGCGGCACCGGCGACGCGGCGCGCGTCGGGCTCTCGCGCGTGGAGAGCGAGCGCGTGCTGATCCTCTACGGCGACACGCCGCTGCTCGATGCCGGCGAGCTCGAGCAGCTGGTGGCGCGCCTCGACGACAGCGAGCCCACGGCGCTCGCGATCTTGACGGCGCTGCTCGACGATCCGTTCGGCTACGGTCGCGTGCTTCACGACGAGCAGGGGAGGGTGCGCGAGGTGCGCGAGCAGCGCGATCTCGCGAACGACGCCGAGCGCGCGGTGCGAGAGGTGAACGCGGGCGTGTACGCGGCCCGCCGCGGAGAGCTCGAGCGCGCGGTGTCGCGCCTGTATCCGAACAACGCACAGGGTGAGTACTACTTGACCGACGTCGTCGCCTTGATCGCCGCGGAGGGCAGGGTGGCGGCGCTCCGCGGCAAGCCGGAGGCGCTGCTCGGCGTGAACGACCGCGAGCAGCTGCGTGAAGCCGAAGAGCTGATGTACGCGCGGATCCGCGCGCGACTGAACCGCTCCGGCGTGAGCGTGCTCGGCGACGCCCGCATCGACGACTCCGTGGAGATCGGCGAGAACGCGCGCATCGAGCCCGGCGCGCGGCTGCGCGGCAAGACCAGGGTCGGCGCCGATTCGCTCGTGGACGTGGGCAGCGTGATCGCCGATAGCGTGATCGGCGCGCGGGTGACCGTGAAGCCGTACTCCGTCGTGACGGAGAGCCGCGTCGGCGACGGCGCGCAGATCGGCCCCTTCGCTCATCTTCGCCCCGAGAGCGAGATCGACGAGGACGCGCACATCGGCAACTTCGTCGAGACCAAGAAGACCCGCGTGCGGCGCGGCGCGAAGGCGAACCACCTCGCGTACCTCGGGGACGGCGACGTCGGCGAGGGCGCGAACCTCGGCGCGGGGACCATCTTCTGCAACTACGACGGCTTCCAGAAGCACCGCACGGTGATCGGCGCCGGTGCTTTCATCGGCAGCGATTCGCAGCTCATCGCTCCGGTGACCATCGGCAAGGGCGCGTACGTCGCGACCGGAACCAGCGTGACGCTCGACGTTCCGGACGAAGCGCTCGCGATCGGCCGCGTGCGCCAGGAGACCAAGCCGGGTTACGCGCCGGCGCTCAAGGAGCGCCTCGCGGCGGCGGCGCGAGAAGCCAAGGCGAAGAAGACTGAAGGCTGAACGCCCTCGCCTCTCGTCAGAGCGCGATGGGACGGCGCGTCGAGTCCGGCGCGGTGTCCTCGCCGTCGCCCGCGACGGAGCCGAGCAAGATCGCGCCGAGATCGTGCTGCATGCGCTCGCGCTTCACTTCCAGGTAGGACTGCGAGTGCGGGTTCGCGGGGATCCGCACCGGGACGCGGCGCTCGATGGCGATGCCGAGCTCCGCCAGGCCGTCGACCTTGAGGGGATTGTTCGTGAGGAGCTCGACCGACTCCACGCCGAGCTCGCGCAACATCGCCGCTGCCACGTCGTAGGTCCGAGCGTCGACGGGAAGGTGCAGCTGCTCGTTGGCCTCGATGGTGTCGGCGCCTTGAGCCTGCAGCGCGTACGCGCGGATCTTGTTGGCGAGCCCGATGCCGCGACCTTCCTGGCGGAGGTACAGGACGACACCGAAGCCGTGTCGCGCGATCTCGGATTGCGCGCGCTCGAGCTGCTCGCGGCAGTCGCACTTGAGCGACCCGAACACCTCGCTCGTCAGACACTCCGAATGGACTCGGACCGGCACGTTCCGGCGTCCCCGCACGTCTCCGAGCACGAGGGCGCAGTGCTCTTTACTGAGGGCAGGGTGCGCCGCCGGGTCGTCCCATCGATACACCCTGAGCTGAAAGCGTCCGAAGCGAGTGGGCAATGGCGCTTCGGCGAGCGTCTCCAGTGCCGGCAGTCGTCGGGCGCGCGTCGTCTTGTCCATGATCGTCGAGGCCGAGAGCGTTGCCTGTGCCAAGGGCCGAAGCCCTCGCTTGCGTTAGCGCGACGCTCTAGAGCTCCGAAAAGATGGGACCGTGGCGTTCTTGCGTCAAGTAACAGGGCCTTTTGCCTGCATAAACGCGCGAAGCCTGCCCGAGCTCAGGCGCGCGCTCGCCGCGCGTCGCGGCACATCCCCAAAATGACGAACTCTAACGAAGACTTAGGGTCGCGCTTCGACCCGCCTTTCAGCGCGCCGTCGAGCTCGGCCAGGTGCACGAGCCAGTGCTCGAGCTCCGCCCGCGAGAAGAGCATCGCCTGCTGGGCGAGCTCTCGCGCCTTGAAGGGGGGAGCACCGGCGCGCGCTGCCGCCTCCGGCGGCGCAAGCCCCTCGCGCAGGGCGCTTTCGAACTTCACGAGCTGGCGAGCCGACCAGGCGAGCACACCGACGAGGCGCAGACCTCGGTCCGCCGGGTCGTACACTCGCTCGAGCGCGGCCAGCGCGGCACCCGCGTCTCTTCGGCCGACCGCGCCGACGAGCTCCCAGACGGTGGCGGGGCGTACGCGCACGACGCACTCGGCGACCGCGTCCTCGGTGACCTCCGCCCCGGGCCCCACGTAGAGACACAGGCGCTCGACCGCGTCGGCGACGGGAGAGAGGTCCGGGCCCGCGAGCTCCGCGATCAGGTCGGCGACGCCGTGGCTCATGCGATTGCCCCGGTCCTTCACGGCGTCGAGGATCCAGAGCGGTAAGTCCTCGCGCTTCAGCGTCTCGCAGTTGACGAGCCACCCCTCGCTGCGAGCCGTGGTCACGAGCTTGCGGCGCTTGTCGACGCCGGCGCCCGCGAGCACCAGCGTGGTGCTCGGGCTCGGCTCTTTGGCGTATTCGAGCAGCCGCTCGAACGGGTCCTTCGACTTCGAGTCCCTCGCGCGGCCCTCCGAATTCTCTTTCGGTTCCCAGCGCTCCAGGCTCTTGACCAGCACGAAGCGCCGCTTGGCCATCATCGGGAGCGTACGCGCCGCCGCGATGACGGCGTCCACGTTCGTCTCGGAGGCCTCGCGGCTGTCCTCGTTCAACCCCGGGACGGCCCCTGCGAGCGCCGCCTGCTTGAGCGCGCGGACGACCTCCGAGAGCAGGTGAACCTCCTCGCCCACCACGAGGTACACGGGCCGAAGCTTGCCGCTCCGCGCTTCGTCGAGGGCTTGGCTCGGAGTCATCGGCCTTTTTGCCTAACTCTCCGCGCCGTGGGGAGCAAGCGCGGGCTCTTCCGCCCGACCCTCTACATCATCTCAGACAGGCCTGCCTTCGCAGCGCGAGCGGTGCTACGTCGGGCTCGGAACCCGACCTCCCACGCAATGACGACTCCCGACAGCAAGACGCGACCGAGGGTGTTCGAAGGCGGAAGCCAGCTCGGCGCCGCTCCCGGCACCACCCTCACGGTGATCGGCAATTTCGACGGCGTGCACCGCGGTCATCAGGAGGTCCTCGTCACGAGCGTCGCCCGCGCCCGCGCGAGCGGGCTCGATCCGGTGGTGCTGACGTTCGATCCCCACCCTTCCGCCGTGCTGGGCCGGGGCGCGCTGCCGGTGCTGACCACCCTCGAGCGCAAGCTCGAGCTCCTGCTGCGTGTCGATCCGGCGTTGCGGGTCGTGGTCGAGCCCTTCACGCGCGAGCTCTCCCAGCTTTCGCCGGAGGCTTTCGCGTCCGAGCTCCTGGTCGAGAAGCTCGGCTCGCGCGCCGTGATCGTCGGGCAGAACTTCCGCTTCGGCCGCGGGCGCACGGGCGATCTGGCGAAGCTCGAGGAGCTCGGGAAGTCTGCCGGATTCGACGCCTACGCCGTCCCGCTGGCGGGTGACGCGGGCGGCGCGTTCTCGAGCACGCGCATTCGCGAGAGCCTGGGGCGCGGCGATCTCGCCCTCGCGCGGGCCCTGCTCGGGCGACCCCACTCGCTCTCCGGCGAAGTGGTGCGCGGAGACGGGCGCGGCGGCACCATCGGCGTTCCGACCGCGAACCTTTCGGGAGTGAGCGAGGCCCTCCCGCCCTACGGGGTCTACGCCTGTGTGGTCGACGAGATCGGCGGGCAGGGGCCGACCCGGCTCGGGGCCGGGGTGTGTAACGTCGGGCTTCGTCCCACGGTTTCCGCCGGATTCAGCATCGAGGTTCACCTTTTCGACTTCTCGGCCGATCTCTACGGGCGCCGCCTTCGCCTGCATTTGCTCTCGCGCCTGCGCGAAGAACGGCGCTTCTCCGGCCTCCCGGAGCTCGTGGCCCAGATCAAGCGAGACATCGAGGAGGCTCGCGCGGTCACGGCCATGGCAGCTCCGAGCCCCGAAGCCGGGGCGGCGTGGTATTAGACTTCGAGCGATGCCTCCCGAGGAATTCGACGCGCTCGACAGCATGAGCCGGGACGAGCTCGTCGCGCGAGCGCGAGCTCTCGGCGCCAAGCGCCCCGAGGTGATGACGCGAGTCGAGCTTCGGGACGAGATCATCCGCTTGAGCGAGCCGGACACCGCGGCCCAGCGTCGCTCGAGAGGCTGGCTCGGCGTGGCGCGCGATCTCGTCGCGAGCGTGGTCGAGTCGGGGCTCAACCTTCGCGACGCCGCCGCCGCCATTCGCGGCGATCAGCGCTCGGACCAGGAGTGGCTCGGGCCGCCTCCGGTCGCCACCGTCACGCTCGCCGAGATCTACGTCGCTCAGGGGCATCCGGAACGCGCGCTCGGCATCCTCGATGAAGTGCTGGCGCGCGAGCCCGATCACCCCGCCGCGAGCGCGCTTCGAGAGCGGCTCGTCAACGAGCGCCCGGCGAAGCCCGAGCGCAAGCGCGCACGCATCCCCGACGTCGTGGACGCTCCTCTCGCCGAGCGTGCGCCCGTCGTCGAGGCAGCGCCTCCTCCCGAGGAAGCCGTGGACGCCTCGGACGAGGCTCCGGTCGCGGTACGGCAGCCGTTCTTCGCCGAAGCTCCGGTCATCGTCGAGCCGAGCGAACCCGGTCCGCCGGCGATCGAAGCCGCGAGCGAAGGGCTCGCCCCCGACCTGACGCCGGTGTCGGCGGCCGAGGTCGCGCCGGTCGAAGAGCGCGAGGCAAGAGCTCCCGACGCTGCTCCCTTCGAGGCTTTCGAGGTGGAACCTCCGCCGGCGAGCGTCGCGTTCGAAGAAGAGGTGCCCTCCGCGCCGATCTCGGACTACGAGCCCAGCCCGAGCTCGGAGTCGCCGTTTTCGACGATGAACCCCGAGCGCACGATCCTCGACTACGCGGTCGAGGAACCGGAGGAGCGGCGCGAGTGCGTGCTCGTGCGGGAGGGCGGCAAGCTCCACGTCTACTGGGACATCTTCCCGGCTCCTGCGCCGTTCCTCTTGCGACTCGCCGCGTTCCTCCCGAGGTCCCCCGAGCCTGAACGGTTCGAGCGCGAGATCCGCCTCGAGCAACCCGAAGGCGGCTGCCCCATCGAAGGCATTCCCCCGCAGTCGATCGTTCGCGCCGCGCTCGGGCGCCTCGAAGGTGACTCGTTCGTTCCGCTGGTCGTCGCGGCGGTGATCGAAGGGCAGGCCGGCGAGGTGAAGCGCAGCGTCTACCGTCCCCCCGGGCAATCCGCCGGCGCTCTCGAACAAGAGCTCTCGACTCCGACGATCTGACGCAACTATCCCCCGCTCGCGCCCGACCGGGGGATGTGGCTC
>JAEZYO010000478.1 GCA_023419055.1 Pseudomonadota bacterium
GCGCCAGACTGTGTCACGACGGGGCGGTGAAACTCGAGCGCGCGCAGCTCAGCAGTCGCCGGACGAGAAGCGTCGCTTCCTCGCGTGCTTTCGAGCCGTACGACCGCGAAATGTTCGATTTGGCGGCGGCCCGGGCGCTCGCTACGGCAGATCTCTGCCCAGAACGCGGGTTGGATAGAGTGTGGCTCTCCTGGGTTCGCCGCTGATCACCGTGGGCGAGGGCGTCCTCCGGGCGATGGAGGCCGAGGCCAAGCGTGCAGGTCGCACGCTGAGCGCGGAAGTGACGGCCGGCCCTCGCTCGGGAACTGCGCCGCCGGCGCATGGAGAAGCTCGTGTCGGAATACGAGGCCGAGAAGGGGGCCCTCTCCGCGCGCGAGCTCGCCGCAATTCAAGCGGAATGGCAGGACTGACTCTCGACACGGGGGCGCTCGTCGGCTTCGAACGTTCCGATCGGCGAACGCTCACACACTTGAGGCACGCGCTGCTGATCGCTCTCGAGCTGACCGTGCCGACCCCGGTAGTCGCGGAGGCTTGGCGAGGGGGCGGGCGTTCGGCGCGAATCTCCAGGCTGCTCGACGCCTGTGTCATTGAACCCTTGCTCCTGGATCTCGCGCGGCTGGCCGGCGAGGCCATGGCAGCGGTGAAGGGTTCGACGGTCGTCGACGCGATCGTCATGGCGTCCGCCGCTCGACGCGGCGACCGTGTCTTGACGGCTAGCGTTGACGATCTGGAACGACTGCGTTCCTACTTCCCTGCCGTGCGCCTCCTCGAAGGCTGATGCGTGGCCGGCGCACCCGGAAGAAGAATTGAGAACTGCGCTCGCCGTGTGGAGGCCGGAAGGGCAGACAAGCTCGGCAAGCGCGCGGGCGGCTGACGAGGGAGCGGAGCGTGCGCTCGTGCCCGATCCGCTCCCGCACGGTGACCCTCAGTCCACCGCGAGCCCGCCAGTGAGATTGAGGGTCGTGCCCGTCAGCGCGGCGCCGCGATCCGATGCGGCAAAGACCGCCGCGTCGGCGAGCTCGGCCAGCGATGTCGAGCGCCGGCGGTGGGTGCGGCTCTCGACTAGCGAGCGGAACTGTTCCACGTCGATGCCGAGCACCTTGGCGTGAATCCCGAAGACTTCGTCGATGGTGGCGGTCTCGGGCAGGCCGGTCGAACGCAGGCAGACCGCGCGGACTCCGAAGGGAGCTAGCTCGGTGGATAGGAAACGTGCGAGCGCCTCGAGCGCGGCCCACATGGGACCCATACCGCCGACCAATGGCACGCCCAAGCGCGCGGGCTCGGGCGTATGCATCAGGATCACGCCGCCGCGCTGCTCGGTCATCTGGCGCCCGGCCGCCCGCGCCGTAATGAAATGAGCCCGCAGGTACGTGTCGAGCGGCCGCGTGAAGCTTTCGAGGGTGAGTGCCGTCAGCGGCGTGCCCTGGATGCCGGTTTGAGGGATGCCGAGCGCGTTGAACGAAATGTCGACCCGACCCGCTCGTGCCACCACCTCGCGAAGGTGGGCGGCTACCGCGTTTTCGTCGAGCGCATCGACGACCTCCGGGTGCGCCGCACCGCCCCCTCGCAGAATTTCCTGGGCGAGCGCCTCGAGCGGCGCCTGCCGTCGCCCAGTGACGAACACGCTCGCGCCCTCTCGTGCGAATGCCCGTGCGACGGCGCTCCCGACAGCACCGCTGGCGCCGTAAATGATGGCGACCTTCTTGGAAAGCATCATGATTCGTCTCCTTCCGGGGGAAAGACGCAGCGCACCCGCCAAAGGATGCGAACGATTCTTTTTTCGAAAACTCCGCATCCTTCGGCACCCGACGCGCGTCTCTTCAAGCAGGAGGCCCTCATGCAAGCCAAACTGATTCGCTACAGGACCCACCCCGAACAGGGCGACGAGAACCAGAGCCGAATCGAGGCCGTCTTCGCAGAGCTCGAGCGCGTGAAGCCGAAGGGTGTGCGGTATCTCGTCGTCCGGTGCGCCGACGCCACCTTCCAGCACCTCGTTGCCTTTGACCCGGGTGTGGAAAGCTCAGTGCTCACGCGCCTCGAAGCCTTTCAGGCGTTTCAAGCAGGTGTTCGGGAACGTTGCCCAGAATCGCCCGAGGCTGGCGCGGTGACGATCGTCGGCAGCTACGGTATGGGTAGCCCGTGATGGTTGCGTCGGAGTCGGCCAATGAGGAAAGGGCGGCGTTCGGCCGCCTGCTGGCTGAGCTCCGCCCGCGACTTCATCGCTATTGCGCGCGCATGATGGGCTCGGTCATCGACGGAGAAGACGTCGTGCAAGAGGCGTTCACGAAAGCGCTTGCCGCGTTCCAAGGCATGAGCGTCCTCGAAAATCCGGAGGCCTGGCTCTTCCGCATCGCGCACCACGCGGCGCTCGATCTCCTGCGCCGGCGCGCGCGCGAGCGAGCGCTGGTATCGAGCGAAGAGACATCGACCATGGCCGACCCCAGCACCACCGACGAGCGGCTCGCCACGGCCGCGAGTCTGCACGCCTTCATGCGCTTGCCGGTGGCGCAGCGCTCGTGCGTGATTCTGAAGGACGTGCTCGGCTATTCGCTGCAGGAAATCGAGGACATCACCCGAGCGTCGATCCCTGCCATCAAGGCCTCGCTCCATCGGGGGCGCGCGGAGCTCCGCGAAATTGCCGCAGAGCCCGAAGACACAGCGCTCCCTTCACTTGGGCCCCGGGAACGCGCGCTACTGGTTGCCTACGCCGATCGTTTCAATGCGCGCGACTTCGACGCGGTTCGCGATCTGCTCGCCGAGGAGGTCCGGCTCGAGGTGGTTTCTCGAACGACGCTCGAGGGCAAGGCCGAAGTCGCCGGCACTTACTTCGTCAACTACGGCGCTACTTACGACTGGCATTTCGTTCCGGGGCTGGTCGAGGGGCGCCCGGCGATGCTCGTCTGGAACCCTCTCGAGTTGTCTCAGATGCCCTGCTACTTCGTCCTGCTCGAGTGGACGGCCGGGTTGCTCAGCCTGGCGCGCGATTTTAGGCACGCGACGTACGTCACCGAGGGAGCGGCAATGATCCGGCTCCCCGCGGATTGACCAGGCACGCTCCGCTCATCAGGGGTGTCCGGTTCTTAGACCCCGAAACTTCCTCCCACCCCCTAAAACCGAAAAGCCAAGAACCTGCTGGCTCTTGGCTTCTGGCGCACCCGGGAAGAAGAATTGAGAACGGCGGTAGCCGGCGAGCCGACATGCGGAGCTCCGACGACTCTCGGCATGCTGGCCACGGGAGCAGCATGCCCACCTCGGAGAGCAAGCACGCCCTCTGGTGCGAGTGGATGGACTGTCCGTGACACGGGGCGATTCGCGACGCCTAACCGCTAGCGCGCCGTGACGGCCCGAGTCCGAGCTTCCTACCGCCCGAATGATTTTCGCTCGCTGGAGGTTCCGAAGCTCCGGCACGGG
>JAEZYO010000578.1 GCA_023419055.1 Pseudomonadota bacterium
GCCCAATAACGCGCTCATGCTCATGAGCAGGATCACGTCGGTGAAGTGCTCCGCGAGCAGGAGGCCGGACGCGCGCGTCAACATCCCCGAGGCGACGTAGGCGACCAGGGTCATCACTACGCTCGCCGACGCGAACATCAAGACACGCCCGAACCGGTGAAGGCGCCCGGACGATGACAACCAGGCAACACCCGCTGCCACCGGAACGGCAATCAACAATCCGGCCGTCAGCATGAGGCCGAGCAGGCCAGTGAACAACACCGGCCTATTCTGCGACAGCCAGGCACGCGGGGCTACCGCCGCGATACGGGGCGCGGGCAAGGCTCTCAGCAACTGATCGAGCTGCGGCTCGGCGGATGTGCGGCGCGCCGCCTACCGTTCGGTACCGATGATTGACCAGCTCGACCCCGGAGTGAGATGCTGAGCACCATGGCTGATTTTCGTCCTTGCTCGGCATTGTTTCTGATCTGCATTTTGACCGCGTGCACGGGCGAGGACGGCGCCCCCGGTGCAGCGGGCACCTCGAGCGACGGCGAGCCCGGCGAGAAGGGCGAGCGCGGCGCCAAGGGCGAACCCGGCGAGCAGGGGGAACCGGGCGCGGACGGCGATCCTGGTCCCCAGGGCGAGCCCGGCGAGAAGGGCGAACCCGGCGAGCAAGGAGAGCCAGGCGACCCAGGCTCCTCCGCCGGCAGCCTCAACGGGATAAGCCCCACGAGTGCCATGCGGGGAACGGTCTCACAGGTTCTGATCAGCGCCTCGGGCGTCACCTTCGACGATCCAGAGGTCGACTTCGGTGAGGGTATCGCCGTCAACGACGTCGCCGTGGCCAGTGACACGGCTCTCGTCGTGACCATCGTGGTCGAGCCCGATGCAGCTTTTGGCCCGCGCGACGTGACGGTGACCGACGGCTCGGCGGAATACGTGCTCGAGGGAGCCTTCGATGTGCGCTCTGCCCTCACCATGAACTTCATCGACGGCTTTCCGGCACAGGGCGGCTACTTCGTGGGGCGCATCGCGCTCTCGCAACCGGGCCTCACGTTTGCCTCGGATATCTCGATCACCACGACGAGCTCTGGAGCGTCGGTGCTGGTCCGCCCGGAGACCGCTAGTCCGTTCTCGGTCGACGCCGTCTTCTTCCTGGATGCGGACGTCACGGCACCCGTGGAATACACGCTCACGAGCGGGTCCTTCGATTTCATCAGCGAATTTCCGGTCACGTCGACCCTGCCGCAGCAGATCATGGCTGGCATCACGGTGCCCGGGACATTCAGCTCTCCTCGGCAGACTCGCCTCTATGACTTCGTGGCCCCGGGCGCGGGCAACTTCATCGCCGCGGTCGCGAAGAGCGAATCCACGAACTATCCGGCGCCGGTGCTGGCGCTCTTGCCGGACGGAATCTGGAAGAGTGCCTCGATCGGCGAGGCTCCGACGCCGGAAGCGCTGGATGAGACCTGTGTGGCCGCGGTGTCGATGGGCGGCGGCTACACGCTCTCCGTGCGCGAAGGCGCGGGCCAATCCGGCTTCGACTACGACATCCAAGTCACCTCCGACGTCTCGGACGAAGGCTTGGCGAACGGCTCCTGCTGGACTGCACCGAACGCTTACCCCGGCTTCCCGCTCGACCGCCTCATGCTGAATGGCTCCGGCAATGAAGATTGGTTCCTGGTCGACCTCCCCGCCGAGACGATCGGTAAGACGCTCAGGGTGAAGACGAAAGCGACCTTCGGGTGTCATGCGGACACGATCATCGAGGTCTATAGCGCCGACTGCTCGAACACGACCCCCCTCGAGGTCTCGAGCGATCTGACGAGAGACGAAGAGCTCGTTTTCGGCCCGATCGAGCAGGCCGGGAAGGTCAATCTGCTGGTGAAGGCGAGCCCGAGCTCGCCGAACTTCGTCGCGCCCCGCCCCTATGAACTCGAGTTAACACTCGAATAGTTGCGAGGGGCCCCTAGATTTCCGTAGCTTCCTAGGCGCCTATTCCGATACTTTCGAGATTCATGCCTTCACCGAGAATCGCGCACCGCGCCTTCACGGTCCTTCCCCTGCTGGCCCTCATCGCGGTCCCGAGGCTGGCTCACGCGGCGGAACAGCTGGTGTTCGACACCTGGAACGGTGTGGGGAGTGCCAGCGTCCGCGGAGCCGGCAACTCTCCAGGCTCCCAGATCACCATTACTGGCGACGCCGTGACCATCTCCAGTATCGCGGTGCGCGTCGATCTCGATAGCGGCGGCAACCTCAAGTTCGTGATCTTCCGCCACCCCGGACACGAGGTCGTCCGCGTCAGCGAGCCGCAGTTCTTCGCGGATGATGGCATGACCTGGAAGAAGTCGAGCGCCCTGGATGTGGTGCTGCAGCCCGGCACCTATGACATCGGCGCGATCGCCGACGTCGGCGGAACCTGGCAGTACGACGATGCCGCGGCGTCGACGGGCAACTACTCATCGACACCGACGAACCCCAATTTCTCGACCTACGAATCACCGACCTCGGGGGACCACGCTGGCGCCGATGCGGCCGTGATCTTGTACGCGCGCATTCCGGAGTGCGGCAACGGCTTCGTGGACGTGACCGAGGAGTGCGACGACGGCAACCCCGACAACACCGACGACTGCCTCGACACCTGCGTGGCCGCAGCTTGCGGTGACGGCTTCGTCTGGAGCGGCAACGAGGGCTGCGACGACGCGAACCTCGACAACACCGACGACTGCCTCGACACCTGCGTGGCCGCAACCTGCGGTGACGGCTTCGTCTGGAGCGGCAACGAGGACTGCGACGACGCGAACCCCGACAACAACGACCTCTGTCTCGACACCTGCGAGGCGGCTAGTTGCGGTGACGGCTACGTCGGGCCGGGCGAGGCCTGTGACGACGCAAACCTGATCGACGACGACGCTTGCTCGAACGCCTGCGTGTCGGCAAGCTGCGGCGACGGCGCCGTACAGCTCGAAGAGGAGTGCGACGACGGCAACGACGTCGAAGACGATGACTGCACCAACGCCTGCACCACACCCGTCTGCGGCGACGGGATCGTGCAAGCCGGCGAGGAGTGCGACGACAACAACGACATCGACGATGACGACTGCACGAAGAGCTGCACGCAACCGGCCTGCGGCGACGGAATCGTGCAAACGGGTGAGGAGTGCGACGACGGCAACGACGTCGAAGACGATGACTGCACCGACAGCTGCGCAATGCCGGCCTGCGGAGACGGAATCGTCCAGGCTAGCGAAGCGTGCGACGACGGCAACGACGTCGAAGACGACGCCTGCAGTAGCCAGTGCGTGACTGCAAAGTGTGGCGACAAGATCGTCCAGGCTGACGAGGAGTGCGACGACGGCAACACCAAGGCCGGTGATGGCTGCGCTCGCGACTGCACGGTCGAAGAGGACGACGGCGATGGCGGTGCTGGTGGCAACAGCGGCTCCGGTGAAGGCGGCTCCGGTGAAGGCGGCTCTGGTGAAGGCGGCTCCGGCGAAGGCGCGAGCGACGACGGTCGCGAAGTTTCGGGGTGCAGCTGTAGCTTGAAGGAGCGCGACGCTTCCCGAGGCACGCTCTGGGCGCTATTGGGCCTCGGGGTGCTTACCGTCGTTCGCCGGCGCAGGCGCTAGCTCGGTTCAGCCGGGGCTAGCTCGCTCAGCCGAGCCGCTCCTGGAAGGCGCGCAGGCAGGCCTGGCCGGGGCTGCGATCGAAGACGGCGAACACCACGTGCTCGAAGCGGCCCTTGAAAGACGTCTCGAGCTGCCCGAACAGGTCGGCAATGAGCGCAGGATCGTTGCGGAACACGCCGCAACCCCACGCGCCGAGCACGAGCGCGCGGTGGCCCGCGGCGAGCGCGACGGAGAGAACCCGCTCCGTGCGGCGTCGCATCACCTCGGGAACCTCCGGAAGGCGCTCCGGCTCATTCTGCTGCACCGCTCCGGTGTTGACGGCGGGCGCCGTGATGAAGGCGGCAAGGTGCGGACGGTCGAGCAAGGTGCCTGCGTCGTCACGGATCATGGGCACGTGCGGGCTGTAGATCAGGTGCTCGGTGTAGAGCGCCGTGCTGCAGGCGCGGTTGGCTTCGTAGTAGCGCGGCTGCGAAAGCAGCGAAGCGTACAGCCCCGAGGCGCGCGCCAGGCTCTCTTCTTGCGCCTCTGCGCCGCCCAGAAAGCCGCCACCGGCATTCTTCGCGGAAGCGAAGTTGAGGCACAACGTATCCAGGTTTCGCTCGACGACGAGGCGGTGGATGGCCGCCACGCTCGTCTCACCGGTCACCTCCAGGGTGGTATCGAGCTCCGGTCCACCGGCGGCCGGCGACGCGGGGCCCGTGAGAGCCGCCTCGCCGTACAGGCGGGTGCCCTCGAGGCAACGCGCGAGCGCGGCGCTCAGGTCCACCTCGGCGCCGAGAGGGGCGCGGTAGCGGCGCTGCTCGAGGATTTCGACGGTTTCTTGCGCGATGTGCGCGCGTTCGGTGCGTTTCATGTCCGCTCTTTTCATTCTTAGTGTTGACGAAACACTAAGCTAAGTGTACGTTTTACACCTATGGGCGCAAGGGCGATCTTCTCCGCCCCTCGCGAGTAACGTGGCTCACACTTACCAGTACCCCCGCGCCGCGCTGACCGTCGACTGCATCGTCTTCGGCGTCGATGACGAAGAGCTGAAGTTGCTGTTGATTCAGCGCGGCAACCCACCGTTTCTGGGCGCCTGGGCCTTGCCGGGCGGCTTCGTCCACGTCGATGAATCGCTGGAGCAGGCAGCTCGGCGTGAGCTGTCCGAGGAAGCGGGCATCTCGCCGCCGTTCTTGGAGCAGCTGTACACGTTCGGCGACGTGGAGCGCGACCCGCGCGAGCGCGTGGTGACGGTCGCCTACTTTACGCTGGTCAGGTTGAGCGATCACAAGGTGCGGGCTGCGACGGACGCTTGCGACGCCGCCTGGTTCGGCGTGACCGACCTCCCTTCCCTCGCGTTCGACCACGACCGCATCGTGCAGACCGCGCTCGAGCGCCTGAAAGCCAAGGTGCGCTACCAGCCCATCGGGTTCGAGCTCTTGCCCGCCAAATTCACGCTCTCTCAGCTCCAAAAGCTCTACGAAATCGTGCTCGAGCGCGAGCTCGACAAGCGCAACTTCCGGAAGAAGGTGCTCGGGATGGACATCCTGATCGAGACGGACGAGCTCGAGCGTGACGTGGCCCACCGCGCCGCGCGCCTCTATCGCTTCGACGAGCGCAAATACAAGCGGCTGACCAAGGCCGGCTTCAACTTCGAGATTTGATATGACGACAGAACTTCCTCTCAACCGTGCCGAGCTAGAAGCCGCGGTCGCCCGCGGCCAACGCTTCGATTACTTGTGCTTCTGGGGGCACAAGCAGCGCGCGGACGGTCGCCTCGGCGCGACGTGCCTGAGCCAGTGGTACCCGGCACCGTTCGAGCTCGACGGGCATCGCTACGCCACCGCCGAGCACTACATGATGGCGGGCAAGGCGCGCCTCTTCGGCGATGAAGAGGCGCTCGAGCGCATCTTGCAGGCCAGGAGTCCCGCCGCGGCCAAGAGCTTGGGGCGCAAGGTCCGGGGGTTCGACGATCGGATTTGGGCCGAGAAGCGCTTCGAACTCGTCGTGGCCGGCAGCCTCGGCAAGTTCGCTCAGAACGCGGCGCTCGGCCAGTTCCTGGTCGGCACCGGCCGGCGCGTGTTGGTGGAGGCCAGCCCCGTGGATCGCATCTGGGGCATCGGCCTCGCGAAAGACGACCCGGATGCCGAACGACCGAGCGCGTGGCGAGGGCACAACCTGCTCGGCTTCGCGTTGATGGCGGCGCGCCAGAGGCTCGCCGACTCGTCTCGAGGATGACCCACATGCGACCCAGGGTGCTCGAATGTCCACGCTGCGGCGCTCCCCTGCCGCGCCGGGCCGCGCTCGTGAAAACGACGTGCGAGTACTGCCGCTCGGACGTGGTGTTCGAGCGCTTCGCCGTGCGGGCCGCCGACTACCGGCACACCCTGCAGAGTTACCTGACCGGCGAGCGCGCCGACGTGGAGGTCGCGGGCGTCTCGTTGCGCCTGCTGGGGCGCCTCGCGATCGGGCACAGCAGCGACGTCTTTCTCGCCACGCGGAGCACGCGCCTCGGCGAACGCCTGGTGCTCAAGGTGCTGCGCTCCCGTGACGACCAGACCCTGGCACAGAACGAGCAAAGCGTGCTCACGCGGTTGGAAGGCAGCACGGCTCCGGGCACCCCTTACTTCACCACGCTCGTGCCGCAACGGGCCTTCTCGGGCGTGCTCACGGGTCCCGGCTTTCCGAGCGCCTTCGCGGCCGCGTTCCGGCGGCCGTCCGGTCTCTCGCACACTCTCGAGCAAGTGGCTCGCGCCTTTCCTTCGGGCATCGATGCGCGCCACGCGGTCTGGCTGTGGCGGCGCGCCCTCGAGCTCGTCGGCTGGCTGCACCAGAGCGGCGTCGTCCACGGTCAGCTCTTGCCGGCCCACGTGCTGGTCAACGCGCGAGAGCACGCGGTCGGGCTCGTGGGCTTCTCTTGCGCCGGTAGCGTGGGCCAAGCGCGGGCGTTCGTGGATCCGGAGGCGGCGGACCTCTATCCCGCGCCGGGCAAGGTCGAGCTCTCGCCCGCGACCGATCTGGTCATGCTGGCGCGCTGCATGCTGCGCGCGCTCGGCGGTCGGTCCCTCGACGTTCCGGCGCACGTGCCCGCGCCGCTCGAGCGGCTCCTGTCCGAACAGGCGAGCGGCTCGGGCTCCACCGACGCCGCGACCGTTTCACGCGAGGTCTCGGAGGCGGCGCGCGCTTGCTTCGGGCCGCCCCGATTCATCGAGCTCGCGCTCTAGAAAGAAGGAGAAAACCAATGGGATACGGTGACTATAGCCATGCCGCGCACGAGGCCTTGCTCCGGGGGCGGGCTCACGTCCCGCGCCAGCAGGTGTTCAAGCAGAGCGCCTGCCACGCGCTCATGAATCCGAAAGGCGTGCGCGCGCGAGAGAGCCGCGACAGCGCCGAGCACCCGCACTCGTTGCCGATCGTGTTCGCGCTCGATGTGACAGGCTCCATGGGCAAGATTCCGGAAGCGCTCGCCCGAGAAGAGCTGCCGCACTTCATGAAGCTGCTCACCGACGCCGGCGTCGCCGATCCGCAGCTCTTGTTCATGGCCGTGGGTGATGCCACCTGCGACCGAGCGCCGCTGCAGGTCGGCCAGTTCGAATCCACGGCCGAGCTCATGGATCAGTGGTTGACCTGGAGCTTCCTCGAAGCGGGCGGCGGCGGCCAAAACACGGAGTCTTACGAGCTTGCCCTCTACTTCCTCGCCGAACATACCGACACCGATCACTGGGTGAAGCGCGGCAAGCGCGGCTACCTGATCATGACCGGCGACGAGCTGCCCTACCCCACGGTGTCGCGGCACCAGGTGGAGGCGCTGATCGGCGACGCGCTCGACGAGGACATTCCGGTCGAGGCGGTCGTCGCGAGCCTGCAAGAGCGCTTCGAGCCCTTCTTCCTGATCCCGGACCAGGGGCGGCGACAGCGTTGCGAGCGGCGCTGGCGCGATCTCCTGGGCGATCACGTGATTTGCCTGGAGCAACCCGCCGACACCTGCTGGGCGGCGGCGGGCCTCATCGCGCTCGGTGAAGGCGCCGTGCGCGACCTGGCCGCGTACGCGGAGCGCCTGGTGGAGCTCGGGCTGCCGCGCCCGCGGGTGGGGGGTCTGGTGCGAGCGCTGGCGCCCTACGCCGCGAGCATCGGCCGCGCCGGGGAGGCGGCACCGGTGCTCGATTCGAGCACCAACGAGCCGAGCGGCAAGCCCTCCTTCTGGAAGAGGCTCCTCGGTTGAAGGCGTTCATCGTCGTCGACCTGGGCTTCGGCGACGCCGGCAAGGGGCTCATGACCGACTACCTGGTGCGCCGGCACCAGGCGGGCCTGGTCGTGCGCTTCAACGGAGGCGCCCAGGCGGGTCACAACGTCGTCGAAGCGGGCGGGCGGCAGCACACGTTCTCGCAGCTCGGATCCGGTACGTTCGTTCGCGGCGTCAGGACTCACCTGGCGCGGCCGGTCGTGGTTCACCCCACGGCGCTCCGCGTGGAGCTCGAAAGGCTCGCCGCACTCGGCGAGACCGACGCTCTCTCACGGCTCTCCATCGACCCACGCTGTCGCGTGACCACGCCTTTTCACCAAGCGCTGGGGAGGCTGCGCGAGCTCGTGAGGCGCGGGGCGCGCCATGGCAGCTGCGGCGTGGGCTTCGGCGAGACCGTGAGTGACTCACTCACGGTCCCGGAGCTCACGCTCGAGCTCGGCGAGCTCCTTCGACCGGAGCGCGCCCGAGGGCGCCTCGGCGCGCTCCGCCACTACAAGCTGAAACAGGCTCGAGAGCTCGTCGCGCGACTCGAAATACCTCCGGACGAGAGCATTCGGCGGGAGCTCGAGCTCCTCTCGGACGAGCGAGTGGAGCAGCGCTGGCTGTCGATGGCGAGCGACATCACGCGTGCCGTGCGCCTCGTCCGTGACGAAGCGCTCTCACTCGAGAACTCTTGCGTCTTCGAGGGCGCGCAGGGAGTGCTGCTCGACGAGGACTACGGGTTCCATCCCTTCACGACCTGGAGCCATTGCACACCCCACGTCGCGCGCGACCTCCTTCATCGCGTCGGCTGGTCCGGCGAGATCGAGACAGTCGGTGTCCTACGAAGCTACGCCGTGCGGCACGGTCCCGGACCCTTCCCGACCGAAGATCCGGTCGTCGCGGAGCGCACCCGCGAGCCCCACAACGCGCTCGGCGCCTGGCAGGGCCCCGTGCGCAAGGGCTGGCTCGATCTCGTCCTGCTCCACTACGCGCTCGCCGCGAGTGGCGGCATCGACGCCCTGGCGCTGACCCACCTCGACGTGCTCGACGCGCTCGGAGAGCTCCGCACCTGCGAGAGCTATCGAGGGCACGAACGCTTGCCCTTGCCGAAGAGCCTCGCCGAGCAGGAACGGCTGACACATCTCCTCAGTGAGGTGGAGCCGCTCTACGCGCGCTTGTCTAGCGTGACGCCCGCGGCCGCGTGCGCACTGCTCAGCGAGCGCGCGGGATTGGCCGTGAAGTACGGCTCAGTGGGGCCGACGGCTAGCGCCGTGTTCGAGCAGCGCTAGGTGCGGCTCCGGTTCTCCGTCAGCCTCTGGTCGACGAGGAACTGGCAGAGTTCTTGCTCAATTGCGCGCGCAGCCGATACGAGCAGCAGATGGCGCAATCTGGCACAAAACTCGGCCCTGTTACCTGGGCCGCACTCCTCACCGCCATCGTAAGCTGTGGTGGCAACTCGCATCGCCAGGAGGACGGCGAGCCCGCAGCCATGGATGGGGGAAGCGCTGGCAACGACGGGAGCGCTGGCAACAACGGGAGCGCCGGCAATGCCGGCACGAGCAGCGCAGGAACAGGCGCTGCTGGTGGCGCGGCATGTCCAACGGAGCGCCCGACGATTTCGGGCGGGTGCGAGGAGCTCCAACTTCGATGTGAGTACGTGGACGCTCAGGGTTGCCCGCGACCCATGCGCTGCGCGTACCTGGAGACGTCCTCCCCCATTTGGGTGTCTGACTCGTACGACCTCGAGGGCCGCTGCGAAACGGTCGGCACCGTCTGCAGCTACTCGACTCCCCTCGCCTACGATACCCAACTCACCGAATACACCTGCGGTGAGGACTCGACCTGGCAACAGCTCCGCTGCCCCGAGACCATCCCCGAACCCGGCGACGCCTGCTCGAGTGAGGACTTCGACGATACGAAAGCCGAGGCGCTCCGCTGCCGATATAGCCTCAGCTGTTCGAACGGGACGAGGCGATGGGGCACCGCCCAGTGTGGCCCGTGTCTGCCCGATCGGCCCTGCAAATTCAGCGTGACCGAGGTCGAGGTGGAGGATGAGCGCTGCGCGCCCTGACGCGGACCGAAGGTCTTACCGCCGGCCGCCGTTCGGATCGAGGGGTGTCACGGCACCACGCCCGGTCAGACCAACCGGGTTCGGGTTGATCACGAGAGTGCGCGCGTTGAAGCGCAACTGAGGTGCGCCCCCGGCCGGCTGCTGGAGCGAACGCGCGCCCGGCCCGACACCCACACGGATGTTCGTGGGCGACCCGCTCCCGCCGCCCGAACTGTCGGGCACAGGTTGGCCGGTGAGATTCAACGGTTTCAGCGTCCCCCCTTTGTCGCCAGTCTGCTCTCCGGCGACCTGACGCCCCTTGTCCACCTTCTCCTTGGTGGGCTTCTCCTTGTCGACCTTTTCAGTCGACTTCGAGCTGGTGTCCTTGGTCGTGCTGCTCGAGCCGTTGTTGTTCGACTTGTCGTTCGAGTTGTTGCTCGAGTTCTTGCCGGCGTTCGAGTTGTTGCTGTTCGAGTTGTTCGAACTGTTGTTGTTCGAATTGTTGTTCGAGCTCGGCGTGCGGCTGGCGCCGCTTCCGCTACCAGCACCAGGCTGGTTCGACCTTCCGGTGCTGGGCGCCTTGTCAGAACCTGGCTGGCTGAGTCCGCGCTCCTGCGCGGGAGCGAAGGTCTTGCTCTCACCCGTGTGCGTATTGCCCATGGTCATGGTGCCGTCCGCGTGCACGATCTTGGAGTCCCCCGACTGGGGATCGTGGGAGACCCGCGACCCGTCCGAATAGACGATCCAGCCGTCGTCGGTGACTTTGCCGGGGTTCCCCGACGGATCGCTCCCGGGAGCGCTCGCTCCGTCCGACCAACCGAAGCCGTCAGCCGTGCGGTGCGGTGCGTTTCCGGCGACGACCTCGACGCGGCCGTCCGCGTGAACGATCTTGGAGTCCCCAGTTCGCACGTCATGGCTCACTCGCGAGCCGTCCGCGAAGACGATCGTGCCGTCTGCGCTGACCTTGCCCGCGCCTCCATTTCGATCGGTCGCGACCGCGCGTTGACCGTCCGACCACACGTAGTAGTCGCCTTGCCGCTGCGGGGTGTTCGCGGTCACCACTTCCACACTGCCGTCTGCGTGGACGATCTTCGTGTCCCCGCTCCGCACGTCGTGGCTCACGGTCGTGCCATCCGAGTACCGGATCGACCCGTTCCCCTGCACCTGCCCCACTTTGCCGGCCGGGTCGGTCGCGCGCACACGCACGCCGTCGCCGTACACGTAGCTGTCGCCGGAGCGACGTGGATCGTTGGGATTGGCACGGGTCGACGACCCGTCTGGGTGAACGATCTTCGATTCACCGCTCACTGGATCGTGAGTCACGCGAGTCCCGTCCGAGTACCTGATCGAACCGTCGCTCTGCACGGTCCCTGCCCGGCCCGAAGGATCCACCGCGCGCACGCGTGTCCCGTCCGAAAAGACGAATGAGTTGCCGTCGCGCCGTGGTGCACTGCCCTTCCCCGCCGGCGCCGCGAGCGCGCTCGACGCGAGCGTCAAGCCCACCAATAGGCAGCCCATCGACACCGTGCTCCTCAAACGCATGAACGACCTCATCTTGGGCATCGCCTTTCTTTCGGGGAAGAATTCCCGGGGGAGCCCATGTTACAGGCCGAGCGGCACAGTTCTTCCTTTGTCGCAAGAAGGTTCGAAAACTGCGGGGATCTGCGTCAGGTCGACCAAGCAGCGCCGCTGGGCTCCGCACCGCTGCGCTGCTGCATCGGTGAGCTGCGCTTCTCCGAGGACGAAGCCTACAACCCCTGCTGTCTCACTCACGCCGTGACGAAGCGGCCTCGGAAGCGCTCACCCCACGCGGCCCCGTGCGACGAGTCGGTCCATGCGCCTGCCGTTCCGCGCCGGCGCGCAAGTATGTTCCCGCTGACGTTCGGCGCGCCCTGTTCGAGCGCGACGAGCCGCGGGGGTGAGTCGACGGAACGGAAACCTCATGTGGTGGCGGTCCCATCGGGGCTGACCATGCGGCCGCCTTACACGTCTCCATTTGATTCGAGCATTGCTATTCGGTCCATCACCGACAACGACGGCGGCGCTTTTCAATCTTGTGCGTCGAGGTGCTTTGCTGGTATCGCGTGCGCTCCAGGGTGCGGAGGGCGCGCGGTGGTGTCGCGCCTCCATTCTCGAATTCCCAGGAGAAGGAAGACCGATACATGTTCGACGACATTAGGGTAGGAAGCTCGAGCTTTGGCTGGCTGCTCGTGGCAGCGGGGGCGCTTCAGTCGATCGGCTGCGTGGTGGACGCGAGCGACGGCGAGATGATGAACGGCGAGAGCGAGAACATCGCGGCAGTAGAGGAGCCGGCCCTCTACTGCAACCGGACCTACAGCGAGCTCACGCAAGGCATCGGGCGACCTTACAATGCAGTGGGTTTCCTCAACAACGGCTGCACTGCCTTCTTGATCGACGCCGATCACATCGCGGCGGCAGGGCACTGCTTCACCCACGGTGACGGGGCGTGGCAGCAGAACCTGCGGTTTTATCCGAATTTTCACCCCAATCGAGTAACCGCCAACGCCACTCAAGTGCCGCGCGCCACGGTCGATCGCGTGGTCGTGGGCTCGCGCGTGAACGTCTCGGACGCCTCTGACT
>JAEZYO010000640.1 GCA_023419055.1 Pseudomonadota bacterium
CCGGCGGTCCTGAGGGTCGGTCTCACGGCTCTGGCGAAGGAAGACGTCGAGCTCAAGTTCACCTATGAGGTGGACGGCATCGTGAGCGGGCCGAGCAAGGGCGTGATCCCGGCGGGCAGCGTCGGCGCTCAGTTCTTGCTGACCGCAGAAGCGGCGGGCTCGACGACCATCCTCATCGAAGGTGGCGGCGAATCGACCATCGCGAGCGTGCACGTCGCCGAGAAGGTCGAGCTCGTCGACGTGAGCACCTACGGGGCCGTCGCCGTGGGACAGTCCACGACTTGCGGGGTCTCCCTCAACGTGAACAACACGAAGCCGGTCACGGTAACGCTCGAGTCGGATGACCCAGGCGTCCTCAGCGTCCCGGAGAAGGTCGTCATCCCTGCTGGCTACGGCTACATGGAAGTGCCGATCAAGGGCGTGAGTGAGGGGGACGCCACGATCACGGCGAGCTACGACGGCGTCGAGCTCACCGACTCGGTGCACGTTTTCGCGTCCCTGCCGTGAAGCGACGGAATGAGCGCGTCCGTCGAGTCGGCTTCGGACCGAGCTCGGCGGGCGCGCTCGCCGCGAAGCGGCCACGTGCCGCCCTGATGGAAAAGGCACTAGAGAACACCGATCGGTAGCAAACCGATCCAGTGCTCTAGTTCGTGCAGGCCGCCAGTTTTGCCTTGAGGAAGCGACCTTCTGCGGGGTTCCGCGCGAGCTCGAAGGCGCGGGCGAAGTAGCGGCGCGCCTCTTCTCGTCTTCCCGCCTGCCGAAGGAACTCTCCCTGCGCCGCAGGGAAGAAGGGGTAGTCCTTGAGCTTGTCGACGTCCGGGACGAGCTCGAGCTCCTCCAGGCCGCGCTCCGGACCCTCGGCGTTGCCGAGCGCGATGGCGCGGTTCAACGCCACGATCGGCGTCGGCCGGAGCGAGTAGAGGAGCTCGTAGAGGTCCCGGATCTTGGTCCAGTTGGTGTCGGCGAAGCTCCGCGCGCCGCTGTGCATCGAGGCGATGGCCGCCTCGATGTGAAACTCCGAGAGCTCGCTCTCGGTCGCGGAGCGCTCGAGGTAGTGGAAGCCGAGCGCGATGAGCTTCGGGTCCCACTGGGTGCGGTCCTGCTCCGAGAGCTGAAGGAGCAACCCGTCCGCGTCGACGCGCCCGGGCAGGCGCGCCGCGTTCAGACAGAACAGCGAGACCAGCGCGAAGGTCTTGGGTCGCGCGCTTTCGGGGTGCTCGCTCAAGATCAGCGCGAGCCGGAGGGCCTCGTAACAAAGATCCTCGCGCACCGCCCGCTCCGACTGACTCGCGTGATAGCCCTCGTTGAAGAGCAGGTAAATCGCCTGGTAGACGGCCTCGAGCCTGGCCCGGATCTCCGGGCCGGCCGTAATTTTCACGAACGTCCCCGACTCGCGCAGGAACTGTCGGGCGCGCCCCAGACGCTTCTCGATCGCTTCTTCGCTCGCGAAGAGAGCGTTCGCGATCTCGGCGACGCTGAAGCCACAGAGTGTCTTCAGGATCAACGTCACCTGAACGTCGGTCGAAAGCTCCGGATGGCAGCAGGAGAACATCATCGAGAGCTGATCGTCTCGGAGCTCCCGGTCGAAGCTGACCTCCGCCTCCTGATCTTCGTCGCGCTCGTCGAACAGCGCGCTGAGCTCGGGCGTGAGCTCGCGGAAGTGCTCGCCGCGACGAACCAGGTCGATGGCACGGTTCCGCGCGGCGCGCATGAGCCACGCGGAAGGGTTGTCCGGAAAGCCGTGGACGGGCCAGGACTGCAGAGCCTGGCAGAGGGTGTCCTGCACGACGTCCTCTGCCAGGTTGAGGCGCCCCACACCGAACAGCTTGGTCAGGTACGAAACCATCTTGCCCGCCTCGCGGCGGAAGAGATGGTCGACGACCCCGGGGACGTTCTCGGACTGCATCGCGACTCAGCGGGGGACGACGGGGCGCACTTCGACGTAGCCGTCGATCTCGAAAATGGGGCAGCCCTTCGACAGCTCCACGGCCTGGTCGAGATCGTCCGCATGAACGAGCAGGTACCCGCCGATAGTGTCCTTTGCCTCGGCGAAAGGCCCGTCCGTGACCGCTTTGTTCTTCCCCCGAACCAACTTGCCCGTCGGCTTCAGCCGCTCGCCGAGCTGTTCGAGGTGGCCCTTCTCGCGGAGCTCGTCGGTCCACTTCATCCAGGCTTTCATCAACCGCTCCATCTCTTCCGGAGAGGCGGCCTTGAGCAGGGCGGGGTTGCTGTGAAAAAGGTAGAGAAACTTCGTCATGGCGCTTTTCCTCGAGGCTCGGAGATCATACCGGGAGCTTGCCGGCGACTTGGCGGGTAGTGACGTTGAGCTGGTTCCAGAGGTTGACCGTCGCGATGGAGAGGATCAGTGTGGCGAGCGCGCGCTCGTCGTAGTGACGGCGTACTTCCTCCCAGACCGAGTCGGGTACGGGATCGTTGCTGTCGGCGATGCGCACCATCGCGTCCGTGAGCGCGAGCGCCGCGCGCTCGGGAGCCGTAAAGTGCGGCGACTCTCGCCACGCAGCGACGCCGAAGAGCCGTTCGTCGCTCGCCCCGAGCTTCCTGAGCTCCTTCGAGTGCATGTCGACGCAGAAGCTGCAGCCGTTGATCTGGCTCGCGCGGAGGTGAGTCATGGCGATCGTCTGTGCGGGGACACCGCCGTCCTCGGTCAAGCGGCTGACGCCTCGCACCGCGTCGAGCGCGCCGGGGATGACGAAGACCGGGTTTTTCATGCGTGCTTGCATAGGTGGTTCTCCTTCGTTTCGTTTTCAATGGCCGGGGTTTCCGGGCTCTCTGATCTTGCTGACGAACGGCGCGGCCCCGACCCGGACAAGGGCGAGCACTTTTCTTTCCGAGCACTCACGGTGCGAACCGGTTTCGGCAAATAGGTAAACGATATCCGTGGTTTGTGTAGGTCTTGGTTCTGCGGAAAATCGCGCGCGTCAGGGCAGGGACGATCTCGGGAGCGGGTCCTTCTCAACGCGTGAGGGGCGCCCTAGGCTCCTCGGATGAAGGCGATCGGCTACGTTCACGACCCGGCGCACGCGACTCACGTCATCGCAGAGGGCGAGCTACCCGAGCCGGAGCTCCGGGACCACGACGTCCTGGTCGAGGTGCGCGCAGCTGGGACGAATCCCGTCGACTACAAGGTCGGGCGCTCCCGGAGCGGAACGGGTGCGCCCGTCATCGTGGGCTGGGACTTCGCGGGTGTCGTGCGGAAGGTCGGCGCGCGCTCGAGCGGCTTCGCGGTCGGTGACGAAGTGTGGGGCTCCGGTGACATCACCCGCACGGGTGCGTACGCGGAGCTCCTCGCCGTCGACTCTCGCGTTATCTCGAAGAAGCCCTCGGGCCTGTCTTTCGTGGAAGCGGCGGCGCTTCCGCTCACGGCGCTCACGGCCTGGGAAGCCCTGATCGCTCGCCCTGGGCTCCGCCTCGACCAGCCTTCCCGCGTGCTCGTGATCGGCGGCGCGGGCGGGGTCGGCTCGATCGCGATCCAGCTGCTGAAAGCGCTGACCAAGAGCCGCGTCATCGTCACGGCATCACGCCCCGAGACTCGCGCGTGGTGTCGAGAGCTCGGCGCCGACGACGTCGTCGATCACCACGGCGATCTGGTGGCGCAGCTCGCCGAGCTCGGTAGCGAGCCGCTCGACGCGGTGCTGGGCACGAGCCACACCGATCGGCAGCTTCCGGCGATCGGCAGCCTGCTGCGACCCTTCGGCCATTTGACGCTCATCGACGACCCGCCCGCCCTCGATATCGTTTCGCTCAAGCGGAAGTCGATCTCCGTCCACTGGGAGCTCATGTTCACGAAGACCTTGTTCGGTTTCGAGCTCGAGAGCCAGGGGCTCATCCTGCGCGAGGTCGCGAGGCTCGTCGACGAGGGGCGGGTGCGGAGCACCCTCAACACGCGACTCGAGGGGCTCACCGCGAGCCACGTCGAGCAGGCGCATCGAGTGTTGATGGAGGCTCGCGGGATCGGAAAGACCGTGATCGAGCTCGTCTGAGCTCGACCTCGTGAGCCCGGTCACTTGCCAAATAAATATACCCGGGTAATATTGTCCTCTCGATGACGGACGTCCCCACCTACACGGCCTTCTCCGGTTCGTCCCGGGTCGTGCGCGGCACGCTCGAGGAAACGCTGCGCCAGGTGAAAAGGCGGCTCGACCTGGATCCCGATGTCCGCTGCCTGATCTTCGAAGACTGGAGCGGGCGGCAGGTCGATTTCGACTTTCGCGGCTCGTTCGAACAGGTGCTGGCGCGCGCCAGGCCCGAGCTGGCGCCGCGTCCCGGTCCTGGGCGCCCGAAGCTCGGGGTCGTGTCGCGTGAAGTGTCGCTGCTGCCGCGCCACTGGGAATGGCTCGAGCGCCACCCACAGGGCATTTCTGCGGCGCTGCGCCGCTTGGTGGACGAAGCGAGGAAGCGAGCCCCCGACGAGGATCGGGCTCGCGAGGCGCGCGCTGCAGCGAGCCGTTTCATGTGGGTCATGGCCGGTGACCTCCCCAAGTTCGAGGAAGCGTCACGCGCGCTCTTCGCCTCGGACAGGGCGCGCTTCGTCGAGTTGACGCGGCATTGGCCCGCTGACGTGCGGGCCCACCTCGACGAGCTCTTGCGCGAAGGCGGCGCGTTTCCTGCCGAGGGCGGGGCCAACCGCGCCAAGAAGAAGCGACCCCGCCGGATCTCTTGATTTACCCGGGTAATAATCGATGAACGCAGAAGCCGAGCTCGAGCCCGGGGGCGCCAAGCCTGCTCCTCGCGGCGTCCACGACATGACCCAAGGCAAGCCCCGCTCCCATGTGGTGCGGGTGATGTTGTTCATCTTGGCCGGGATGACGGTCCAAACCCTGTACGGGCTGGTCGACATCTACTGGGTAGGGCGGCTCGGAAAGGAGGCCGTCGCCGCCGTGGCGCTTTCGAGCAACCTCATGTTCGTCGCGCTCGCCGTGTCGCAGATGCTCTCCGTCGGTTGCGTGGCGCTCATCTCGCAGGCGGCCGGGCGAAAAGAGCACGAGGAGGTGCAACGCTTGTTCAACCAGGCGCAGAGCCTCGCGACCTGGGCCGGCGTGCTGTTCTTGAGCGTGGGTTTCGCGCTCCATCGCATCTACGCGGAGAAGCTGTCCGGCGACGCCGTGACCGCGGAGCTTGCCGCCACGTTCTTGCGCGGTTTCATCCCCGCGCTCGCCTTGCAGTTCACGATGATTGGCTTGGGCTCGGCGCTGCGCGGTATCGGCGAGATGAAGCCGGGCCTCATCGCGCAAACCGCGAGCGTGTTGCTCAACCTACTGCTCGCCCCGTTCCTCGTCTTCGGTTGGGGAACCGGTCGCCCGCTCGGCGTGTTCGGCGCGGCGCTCGCGACGCTCATCGCTACCGCCGCAGCGGTGGTGGGGCTCATGGTTTACCTCGCGCGAGGTAAGATCTTCCTGCGCCTTCGTCTCCGCGACTGGCGGCCGCACTTCGCGACCTGGCGCAAGATGCTCGGCATCGGGCTGCCCGCCGGAGCGGAGTTCTTGCTGCTCTCCATCACCATGGGAGTCACGTACGCGGTCACGCGGCAGTTCGGAGCAGAGGCGCAGGCGGGCTTCGGCATCGGCTCGAGGCTCATGCAGGCCGGCTTCATGCCGGCGGTCGCCATCAGCTTTTCGGCGGCAGCGGTGGTCGGTCAGAACTACGGCGCGCGCGCCTTCGGTCGCGTGCGCGAGACGGCGTTCGAGAGCATCAAGCTCGTGCTCTGGTTCATGCTGTTCATCACGGTGGTCTGTCAGGTGGTGCCGGAAGAGCTCGTGTCACTCTTCTCGTCGGTGCCTGGCGTCGTTGCCGCGGGAGTCGATTACCTCGAGGTCGTCTCGTGGGGCTACTTCGCGAGCGGGATGATGTTCGTCGGGGCCGGCGTCTTTCAGGGACTCGGCAACACCTGGCCCTCATTGCTCGCGTCCGGCGCGCGGACGCTCGCCTTTACGGTGCCGGTCCTCGTGTTGAGCTCGCGCGCGGGGTTTCAGCTTCACACCATCTGGATCGTCTGGCTCGTCACCGCGATCGGACAGCTCGGGCTGCAGCTCCTTTTCCTGCGCCGCGAGCTCGAGCTCAAGGCTCCTGTGCCGGCGCCGAGCGTCGCGTCTTGAGTCACTCGCCGAGCCGTTCGACATCACGCTGCCTTCACTCTCCAACACCTCGAGGTGCTCGCACAGCGCGCGCAGAGGGGGCGCCGTTTCCAGCAACTGACGACTACGTGCTCGGGCTCAAGGTCGGCGCACGCACGGAAGAAGAAGGAGAAGCAGAAGAAGTGACCTCGATTCCAAGTTGGAACTCGTGCTGAAGCGCTTCGTCAACGTACCACCCGAGCTGATGTGGACCGCGTGGTCGGAGCACGAGCACGTCGCTTCACGGCGGTGATTCGCTTCGAGCCGCAAGGCGAAGGGACGAACTACACCGCGCGCGTCGTGCACGCCGACGAAGCGAGGAAGAGCAAGCTCGACGGGATGGGCTCCTTCGACGGGTGGGGCAGCGCCACGGACCAACTCGCTCGAACGCTGCGTCGTCGATTGGCTC